>JAKASC010000074.1 GCA_021828245.1 Acidobacteriota bacterium | reverse complement strand
AACTATTTGTTGGATTGGGGAAGGCTGAGCGTGCTTGGCCATTCTGTGGGGTTAACGTTTTCAACCCAGCAATTGGTAGCCATTCTGGCATTGCTCGGCTTGGGCGTCACCAACGTTTTCGGAGTGCGCACCGGGGCGCGACTTCAGAACCTCTTTACCACCTTAAAGGTGGCTGCGCTTTTGGGTTTGGTGACTATCGGCTGGTGGTGGGCCGACCGTCATGCCGGCGCGCGACCGGTGGCAGAAAATTTCTGGAGCGGCGCGCATTGGAATGTCTCCACGTTGACGCTTCTTTCCGTGGCGCTTGTGGGGCCGCTGTTCTCGTCGGATGCGTGGAACAACGTGACGTTCACGGGTGAAGAGATCATCAACCCTCGGCGCGACTTGCCGCTGGCGCTGTTTTTAGGGACGACGGTCGTGTGCGCGATTTATTTCTTTTGCAATTGGGTTTATCTGCGCGTGCTGCCGTTTTCCAGCATCCAACATGCGCCGGATGATCGCGTGGCAACGGCGGCGATGGAAGCGATGCTGGGCGCGAAAGGCGCGGAGCTCATGGCCGCGGCCATCGTTATCTCCACTTTCGGTTGCATTAACGGCATGACGCTGGCCGGGGCCAGGGTTTACTACGCCATGGCGCGCGACGGCCTGTTCTTTGAACGGGTCGGCCGCGTTGTCCCCAAGTACCGCACCCCGGCGGTTTCGTTGATGGTGCAGGCAGTTTGGGCGTCGCTGCTGACGTTGACCGGGACTTACAACGATCTGCTGGATTACGTCATTTTTGCGGTGATGCTGTTTTATATCTTGACGATTCTCGGCCTTTTCCGTTTGCGGCGAACGCGGCCGGACGCTCCCCGACCGTATCGCGCCTGGGGATACCCGATTGTTCCTGCGCTGTATATTATCGTCGCGCTTTTTATCGAGTGGGCGTTGTTGACCCATAAAGCGGGGCGGAGCATGGCGGGATTGGGCATTGTGGCGATTGGGGTTCCCGTTTACTATGGTTGGCGACGGAGGGCGGCGCAAAGGTCGGCGGCAAGGTAATGGCCGAGGAAAGAGGATGTTCATGGTGTCCTATGTAAAGCCAGGTGCGCATCGCGGGGTAGGAGGTCGTAGATGTCCAATCTGCTGATTACCAAGCCGTTGGACACCATCATGGCGGAGTCGAAGGAGGAGGGCGAGCATACCCTCAAGCGAGCCCTCGGTCCTTTCAATCTGATTACGCTCGGCATCGGCGCCATTGTGGGAACCGGCATTTTTGTTCTCACGGGCCAAGCCGCGGCCATGTATGCGGGGCCGGCCATTGTGCTCTCCTTCATTCTGGCGGGCCTCGGTAGCGCCTTTGCGGGCTTGTGCTACGCCGAGTTCGCTTCGCTCATTCCGATTGCCGGCTCGGCTTACACATACGGTTATGCGACCCTGGGCGAGATTTTTGCCTGGATCATCGGATGGGACCTGGTGCTGGAATATGCTTTTGGAGCGGCGACGGTCGCCTCCGGATGGAGCGGATACTTTGTCAGCTTGCTACGGGATTTTGGCATGACGCTGCCCCCCCAGTGGACGGCCCCGCCGGGCACGGAGATGGTGCTGTATCAAGGACGGTGGTCGCCGTTCGGAACCATTTTGCCGGCCTTGCGCGCCGCCCATGTGAATCCTTCCTCTTTGCCCCACGTCATCGCGCATCTGAACCTGGTGGCGTTGGTGGCGGTGGTGGTGGTGACGGCGGTTCTCATTTTGGGCATTCGGGAGTCCGCCAATCTCAATTCGGTGATGGTGACCATCAAGCTGGCCGTCGTCTTTGTGTTCATTGGGTTGGCGGCCGCCTACGTGCTGCATCATACGGCGGCCGCGGCGCAAAACTGGCATCCCTTCATTCCTCCGAACACCGGCACCTTCGGCAGTTTCGGATGGTCGGGGATCGCGCGGGGAGCGGCCGTCATCTTCTTCGCGTATATCGGCTTCGATGCGGTTTCCACCTCGGCCCAAGAAGCCAAAAACCCTCAGAAGGATATGCCGATCGGGATCGTGGGTTCATTGCTCATTTGCACGGTGCTTTACATCGTCGTAGCGGGCTTGCTGACGGCGATTGTCCCTTACAAGATTTTGAATGTGGCAGACCCCGTGGCCGTCGGGGTGGATGCGATTGGAATCCATTGGGGCAGCGTGCTCGTGGACGCGGGTGTCGTGGCGGGACTGGCGAGTGTCATGCTGGTGATGCTGTTCGGCCAATCGCGAGTGCTCTATTCAATGTCGCGGGACGGACTGCTTCCTGCATGGGCCAGCCGCGTTCATCCGCGTTTTCGCACGCCGTGGATTACCTCGATGGTGGTGGGCGTGTTTGCGGCGTTTTTCTCCTCCGTATTGGATATCAGCGAGTTGGCGCAGTTGGTCAACATCGGCACGTTGCTGGCGTTCGTGATTGTTTGTACCGGAGTTTGGGTGCTGCGCGTCCGCCGGCCAAACCTGAAAAGGCCTTTCAAAACGCCTTGGGTTCCGTTGATTCCAATTCTTGGGGCACTGACTTCCCTGGCGCTGATGGCCAGTCTCCCTTTAGTGACGTGGATCCGGTTGGTGGTATGGCTCATCATCGGGCTATTTATTTACTTCTTTTACAGCCGCTCTCACAGCAAGGTCCGACAGGCACGGGAGGGGATACCCGTCTCGAAGGACAAATCTTGACGGTGGTCCGATGTCTCTCACCCACAATCGCAAGGTAGCCGCCTGGGGAAAGCCTCAAGCCGTTCCATTCCGCTCGCTCAAGGTCTCCAGCTTTTTCCGTCAGTCCCCATGCTGAGCCAAATCTTCCAATCTCTTCGCCTGGAATATCGAGCCCACGGCATGGTTCGCTGGAGCGTGTGGACGATAGCCTACGGCGCGGCTTTGGAGATTACAGGTCGGCTTTCTAGGGGTGTGCCCGCGGCGCTTTGGGTGATCTTTTGGGGCTGCGCGGTCGCGTGTAGCATTTATTTTATTCTTCGCTTGGTCCGGTTGTTTAAGGATCGGGTGCTGTGGCGTTTGAGCCGTCGCCTAGCCCTGGCCTATGTCTTTGTTGCCGTCATTCCTGTGGTTTTAATTCTGGTGTTGGTCGGTCTTGCCGTGACCATGATCAACGGCCAGTTCGCGGCCTATCTGGTCACCTTAAGGCTGCACGATCAGGTGGACGAACTGCGGCAAGTCAGCCGCGTGATCGGACACGAAGCTCACATGACTCAGGCTCGGACGCCCAAGGAATTGTTGGCCCGCTTACGCCAGCTTTTCAGCACGGAGCTGGAACAGCATGCCGCAGCCTACCCCGGCCTTCAAATCACCATCCACCTGGACAAACGGGCGCGCGCCTACCTTCTGGATGGGACACCGCTGCCGCACCCAGTCGGCGTTCCCGCCTGGTTTCATCAAGAGGAATTTGCGGGAGTGGTGTACGATCACGGCCACCTCTTGCTTCGATCCATGGATCATGGTCCGACGCCCGTCGGCGAATTGACGGTCATTCTGTCGCAGCCCTTTACTCCGGCACTCTTGAACCTGGTGGGCGGCGGCGTCGGACCGGTGGGGGTATTGGTTCCGGGGATTGCCGGCCGGGCCTTGACTGGCACCTCAACCCCTCGCTCCTCTTTCCAAGTGCGCACCTCCTCGGGTGAATCTCTGCCTACCGAAACCATCACCTCCAGTTCAGTTCCGTTGCCACCCTCCGAGGGATTTTTCGACCTCTCGGTTCTGGGCGCCTCGGCGCTCGATCCGGTTGTCTGGGGTGGCAGCGCCCGTCAAACCCTCCAAGCGCCGGTGTTTGTCTATGTGCGGTCGAGGCTGGCTACGCTGAACCGTCGCTTGCTCGGAACGTTGGGGGTTTATTCGCATGTGTACATTACGGTTTTTGTGACGATTGCCGTCACCCTCCTCATCATTGAATTGCTGTCCGTAGTCATGGGGTTGCGGCTGACGCGCTCCATTACCGGCACCGTGAACCGGCTCTATGACGCCACTGAACGAGTGAAAGCCGGCGATTTGTCCTACCGAATCGGACTTCCAGCGCGCGATCAATTGGGCGCCCTGGGGGTGGCTTTTGACACCATGACCACCTCGATTGGCCGATTGCTGAGCGAGGTCCAAGAGAAGACGCGCCTCCAAAATGAGCTCGAGATCGCGCGCCACGTTCAGGAACAGTTGTTTCCGCATCACATTCCAAAAGTTCCCGGCCTTGAACTCTATGGAGCCTGTATTCCCGCTCAAGGGGTGAGCGGCGATTACTATGATTTTTTGCAGGTGGGTGGAGAACACGTGATGATAGTGTTGGCCGATGTGAGTGGGAAGGGAATCTCCGCCGCGCTTCTGATGGCTACCATTCAGTCTGCGATCCGAGCGCAGCTCTACGCCTCGAGCGGTGGCGATGGCCGTGCCGCCGGCATGTTGCTCTCAACCGCGGAAACGGTTCGCCGACTGAGCCGTCAACTTTACGAGACCACGCCGGCGGAAAAATACGCAACTTTCTTCTATGCCGTTTATGACCCCGGCTCGCGGCGATTGACCTACACCAATGCGGGCCACCCGCCCCCCATGCTCTTTAGAAATGGTAAAGTGGAGCGCCTTGAGGTTGGAGGTACAGCTTTGGGGTTGTTCTCCGATAGCCGCTTCGAGCAAGGGGAAGTGAAGCTCCAGCGCGGCGATTTACTGCTAGCTTTTACGGACGGCATTACCGAGCCTCAGAATTCTTTTGAGGAAGAATTTGGGGAACAGCGTCTGGCAGAGGCGGTGCAGCGAATGACTGCGGATTCTCCCGACGAAATCGCGCGACAGATTTATCAGGCTGTGAACGAATGGACAGGCTCGCCGGTGCTGCAAGACGATATGACGCTCATCGTTGCGCATTCGACCTGAAGGGGAGCGGAGTTTGTCGGCGCACAATTCAGGCGGCGCGCCACGGAACGGGTGAGCCTCTGCCGGCAGGCGGAAGACGCCCTTATTGTGACCGGTTGCGAAGTCCATTAAACTGTGAGGCGTTCAGGTGATACGGCCGGCGGCCCATGTCGGCAGGTCAGCGGTCATGGGCGCGAGGGCCTTCGTGTTGAGGTGAACAGATTGGCTACCCAGAACCGAGTCGCGTTGGTCACCGGAGCGTCGCGGGGCATTGGCCGAGGCATTGCTGTGGAGCTCGGCCGAGCTCGCCTTCGAGTGGCCATCGCTTATCGAACTAACAAAATCTCGGCGGAACGAGTGCTAGGCGAACTGCGTTCGCTCGGAACGGAGAGCCTCGCCATTGCGACGGACGTTACCGATCCGGCCCGTGTCGCTGAAATGCTGGACCAAGTTGTGCGTCATTTCGGCAGGTTGGACATCTTGGTCAACAATGTGGGCAACTTTGAATGGAAGCCTGTCTTCGACTCAACGTTCAGCGAATGGCAGGCCATCTTCCATTCCAATCTTTCGAGCGTGTTCCATACGTGCAAGGGCGCGCTGCCGATCATGCGGCATCAGCGTTGGGGCCGCATTATCAATGTGGGCGCGGTTGGGGCGGAGCGCGCCTTCGGTCAAGCGAAAATTTCCGCTTTCGCGGCCGCGAAAGCGGCAGTGGTGGCCTTCAGCCGCTCTTTGGCGCTGGAAGAGGCTCGTTACGGGATTACCGTCAACGTGGTAAATCCGGCGACGATGGATGATAAAGAGCTGTCCTTGGAAGAAGCCGAGCGGATTAGCGACGCCCGCTTCCCTGTGGGCCGGCCGGCGACGGCGGAGGATGTGGCTCAGGCCGTTAAGTTCTTCGCCTCCGAGGAGGCGGCCTTCGTGACCGGGCAAGTGCTGAACGTCAGCGGCGGTTGGATGCTGTAGCGAAGGGCTAACAAGCCGAGAAGCGCCTGCCTCTGCGGAACTCGTCGCTCGACCGACGCGCCGAGACCAGGAAATCAAGGATTTTAGAGGCGGCGATGGATACGCGCCTCGTGCGAGGCGCGGCTGGAGTGAGAAGCCGCGACGCCGTCGGCTGACGTTCCCTGGAGCCTTTCATGAAGCACGAGGAACGGAACACGGGCCTGCGAACCGGAGCCCTGATCCTGTCTCTGGTCTTGCTGATGTTTGGCGTCGGGACGGTCGGGTTCCACATGATTGAGGGTTGGCCTTGGTTCGAGTCGTTCTATACGACCCTCATGACGGTTTCGACCATCGGCGCCGGGCCGGAGAACAAACTGTCGCCGCGCGGCGAGGAGTTCAATATTCTCCTCATCCTGCTGGGCGGCGTGGTGGTGGCTTTTGCCATTGGAACCCTGACCCGGACGGTGATAGAATTTGAACTCGGCGCATTCTTCGGACGTCGCCGCATGGAAAAGGAAATCTCCCGCCTGAAAGATCACTATATCATCTGCGGCGTCGGTCGTGTGGGACGCCGTGTGGCGACGGAAGTTGCCTCGCACGGCCTTCCCTTGCTCATCATCGAAAAAGATGCCGAGAAAGCGCGCTGGGCTCTCGAGCACAACTTTCCGGTTCTGATTGGAGACGCTTCGAGCGAGGACGTGCTTCGCCAGGCTCGGCTCGACCAGGCCCGCGCCTTGGCCAGTGCGGTGACCTCCGACGCGCAGAATGTTTATATTGTGCTGACGGCGCGCGGCATGGCTCCGCATCTCCCCATTGTGGCGCGCGCCAGCGAGGAAGGTGCCGAAGCCAAACTGTTGAAGGCTGGCGCTACCAGTGTGGTGTTTCCTTACGGTTACGCCGGCGTGCGCATGGCGCGGACCATGACGCAGCCCAATGTTCAGCAGTTTATTGATTTGGCGTTTTCACCTCTCAGCGAAAATCACCTGCACCTTCAAATTGAAGAGATTCGAGTCACGGAATCCTCGCGATTGGCCGGTCAGGCGCTCTGTGATACTGAATTCTGCCATGAACGTGGAGCGATCGTGCTGGCGGTTCGGCGCGCCAATGGGAAAATTGATTTCAATCCGAAACGGACGGAAAAAATCTCTGCCGGCGATTGTTTGATTGTTCTGGGCGACACGCACACGCTCAAGGGGCTGGAGGCGCTTGCAGGGGCTTGAGCCATGAAGGTGCTGACGGCGACCGAAATGGCGCGCATTGATCGGCTCACGACGGAGCAGGCCGGCATCCCCAGCCTCGAGTTGATGGAAAACGCGGGCCGCGCGGTGGCCCAGTTTCTCGTGGAGCAATTTGGGCCGCTCGAGCCGCGCAAAATTGTCGTCCTCTGCGGCAAAGGTAACAATGGCGGCGACGGCATGGTGGCGGCGCGGCACCTTTTTCAACAGCAAATCATTCCACAAGTTCTCCTACTGACGGATCCGGCTTCGCTGAAGGGTGATGCGGCTGTCAATTACCGGCGCCTCGCTGAATTAGTTCCGATCCGCGTCGTCCAGGATCTTGCGAGCTGGAGCGAAGCCACGGTGACGCTCGGCCATTCCACTCTTCTCGTGGATGCCTTGCTCGGAACCGGCCTCAACAAACCGCTCGAGGGCTTTCTGCTGGAGGTTGTGCGGAGCTTGCCTCGGGTTTTCCCGCGCGCGCACATAGTGGCGGTGGATGTGCCTTCCGGCCTTTCCGCGGATACCGGGGAAATCATTGGGGAACACGTTTGTGCCGCTGGTTGTGTGACCTTCACCGCGCCGAAACGCGCGCACGTTTTCCCGCCTGCCTGTGAGCAAATGGGCAAATGGATTGTCCAGCCCATTGGCACGCCGCCTGAGTTGCTGGATTCGGATGGCTCGCTTTTCCTGAACTTGACCGAGCGCAGGGATGTTGTTTGGTTGGCCGAGCGGAGGCGGCGCGACACGCACAAAGGAACCTATGGCCATGCGCTGATTGTGGGCGGTTCGGTCGGAAAAAGCGGAGCGGCGGCCATGTGCGCGAGGGCTGCCCTGCGCTCCGGCGTCGGCCTCGCCACGGTGGCAACGTCCAAGAGCGCCCTTCCCATGGTGGCTTCCTACTCCATGGAGGTAATGACGGAGCCTTTGCCTGAGACTGAAGCGGGAACCGTCTCGCTTCACGCGTTGGAGCACGGTTGGCTCGACAGAGTAGCCGAAGGCAAAGATGTTTTGGCTGTCGGCCCCGGCCTTGGATTGCAGCCGGAGACGGCGGACTTTATTCGCCAGGCGGTCAACCGTTATTCCGTGCCGATCGTTCTGGATGCGGATGGCCTGAATGCTTTTGCCGGTTGTATTGAGACGCTTGTAACCGCCGACAGGGTGCGCGTCCTCACGCCGCACCCGGGGGAGTTTGCTCGCTTGACGGGCTTGAAGGTGTCAGAGATTCTGCGCCGGCGGGTTGAGGTGGCGCGCGAGTTTACCCAGCGGCACGGTGTTTATTTGGTTTTGAAGGGTTATCGCACGGTGATTGCCGCCCCGGACGGCCAGGTATGGGTCAATCCTACGGGCAATCCCGGCATGGCGACGGGCGGTTCCGGTGACGTTCTGACGGGCATCTTGGCGAGCTTACTGGCTCAATACCCAAAGCGGCCGGTGACCTCTGTTATGGTGGCCGGAGTTTATCTGCATGGTTTGGCCGGCGATGAGGCGGCGCGAGAAAAAGGCGAGGTGTCGCTGATGGCGGGCGACATCATCGAGTGCCTTCCGGCGGCCTTCCGTGAGCTTGAGGGTTCTCATCTATGAGCGGGGCGGAAACAGCGTGGTCGGAAGCTGGCGGCCATCGCGTCGAAGCAAAATCCACGGTAATCGAACTTTGTACGCATTCTCCCGAGGAAACCCTTGAACTCGGTCGCTGGCTTGCTCGCCATCTCCCTCACGGTTGCTTGGTGATTCTTGACGGAGAATTGGGTAGCGGCAAAACGACCCTGACCAAAGGGATTGTCTCCGGGCTTGGCGCGGGCCGCGAAGAAGAAGTCACCAGCCCCTCTTTCACGCTCGTCCACGAATACGGGGACGCCCCCAAGGTTTATCATGCGGATCTGTACCGCATCGAAACGGCGCAGGAGATTGCGACCTTGGGTCTTGACGAGGCGCTGGACCAAAACGCCGTCCTCATCGTGGAATGGGGCAGAAAGCTGGATGTCGCCCCGACGACCGTGCGACTCGACATTAAAATTGAATTGGTCAACGATTCTACTCGCCGATTGAAGCTGGAAGCATTTAATTGGAAACTGGACGAGCGCTGGCCAGGCAGCGTTGCAAGTGACACCAAGGTTCGGTAATATCCTGCACGTGGGGGCCGATCGCAAGAGCAACGTGGACGCCATAAACCGGTGGTCGGAGGAGGAGAAATGCGGAAAAGTCTAATGCTGATGGTCGTGGCAGGTTTGTGGGCAGGGCTGGCCACGGCTGCACCCAAGCGGTCAACTGAGAAGTCGCTCCTGAAGCAGCGACAAAAGCAGGAGATGAAGAACTTCAAGCTGAAAATCAAGTACGAAAAGCAGATGTATAAGAACCAACGGCTGCCCAAGGCCGTGCGGATCCAAATGGAACATAAAATGAAGCGGGAGGAGCGACGGCTCCGCAATCGGCAGAAGGACGAGCGACAGAAGCTCAAGGACCGGCAAAGGATCTTGCGGGAAGGTTACAAGCAACTCGGTGCGGGTTGAGAGGGATGGGAGTCGGCCGCGCCCGCAGGCCCCATGGGCCGATCGGTGAGGTGAAAGATGAAGCAAAGGACTTGGCTCGTTACGGCGGCTATTCTTTGTTGGGCGACGTTAGGCATCGGCTTGGCGCTTCCACACCCGCAAGCTGACCAACGTCCTACCCTGCGCGGCGGGAAGGGCTCTTCCCGGATGCCCAATACCTCATTCACGATGAACGCTCGCGCCCTCATGCGGGTTCACACCATCTTTATCGAACCTATCGAAAACCGGT
>JAKASC010000073.1 GCA_021828245.1 Acidobacteriota bacterium | reverse complement strand
ATTCGGACGTGGGTTTGCATGACCGACGTTTCTTCCGCGGTCAACTTTCCTTCCTTCAGCAGGATGGAGTCCGGGATGCCGATTTTGCCGATGTCATGCAGGTAAGCGCCGCGCATGATGGTCTTCAGTTGTTCGCTATTGCATCCCATGGCGCGGGCGATTTCCAGACAGTAAAGGCTGACGCGGCGGGAATGGCCGGCGGTCTCGGTATCGCGCAGGTCGAGCGCCGCTCCCAGCGCCTCGAGCGTGTCGTCATAGGTCTGCTCGATGCGCCGCATCGCCGCCTTGAGCTGCTGCGTGCGCTGCTCCACCAAATCCTCGAGGTGACTGCGATATTTTTCTAGTTCAGCCTGCATCTGCTTTTTCCCAATCGCGCGTTGAACCGAGCTTGCCACGGCGTCCAAGTTGAAGGGTTTGACCAAATAATCATCCGCGCCTTGTTTCATCGCCTCGATGCCCACGCGAACATCATCCTCTCCCGTCGCCATCAGAAATGCCGTATGAGGGTAGCGCTTGGAAGCCTCCTGCAATAATTCCAAGCCGGTAAGACCGGGCATCTTCAAATCAGAAATGATGGCGTCGTATTTCTCGCGCTGGAGGCGCTCGAGCGCTTCCTCCGCGCTCGAGCAGCCGCGCCAATCAAACCCGCTGGCCTCCAGTTTTTGACCCAGTAATTCCAAGATGGCCGGTTCGTCGTCCACCAGGAGCACTCGCGTCTTTGGGCCTTCCTTTTCCATAAAGTTCGCGTGCGGAGACGCTCCGCTGCCTTGGAAGCCGCCCCACGGAGACGCGCGCGATGGCCTCGCGAGTTCACCGGTCCAAAGAGCTGCTCCGCTGTCTGTAATATCGGCTGTTGGGTGGGGTTGCGTTAGAGGTTTATGACGTTACACAGATTAACAATCACTAACCCAGTTGACGACGGCGGGCTGTAACTCCTTGAAACAAGAGGATCGGTTTTTGAGTTTGGTCCCTACATCCGCCAGGGTCAACCTTCAGGAGGCGCGGGGGGATTCAGTTCGGTAAGGCCCAGGATTCGGAGCACATCGGCGGGGGTTTGATTGCCCGGGGGATGCAAACTTTGCGCCGTTGGCCGAGATTGCTCTCCACGTAACGGATCATCTCCAGCACCTGCCAGGCCAAGGGAGTGGACAGGCGACTGCCCGCCGCTCGCAAGCTTTTTCCCAAGGCTTAATCGAGAAGCCAAGCCAGCCCCGCCACGAAGACCTGCGCTTCGAGGCGCGCGCCGCTCTGAGGGTAAACCGGGCGCAGTTCCATCAGATGCGAGAACCCGCGCTCCACATCGTTCAGTTCCTGGTAAGGCGTTACTGCCTCGACCGGTGACAGGTTCCGCGCCTCGGTCTGGATGACGTACTCGCCCTCCAGAGCCTTTTCCCGCGCCCAGTTCACAGAGTGCTCGAAGAAGTGGAACTTCCCCTGACGCAACTCCCCGGCAAAGTAACGGTGTCCGTGGTGGCGGCGCAGGGGGGTGGCGGCCGCCACCCCGATCTTTTCGGGTTCCTGGAGTTCGCCTTTCTCCACTCGCATCTTGAGCGCCTCCAGCTCCTGGCGAGCCCGCTCCCTCGAGACTTCCCTCACTGTTCGGGACGTAAAAATCCTCCAGCCACTGTGCCAAAGCGTGCTCACTACCCGGACAGGTAAGCCGATTGGCCAGTCAAGGGAAGACTCTCTCCGGCAACGGCTGGCCATGGCGGAGCGGAGAGTGGCCGCCATCCAGAAGTGAGTTATTAGCCCACATTAAAGGTCAGTTCGTCAGAGGTTTCTCTTGAAAAAAGCGTAGAGTCGCCGAGCCAAATAAACGCGGTCCGTGTAGCCGACAAAGCCGTGCTTCTGCCCGGGCTGGATGTAAAGGCTAAAGGGTTTTTTCGCCTCCACCAAGGCGTTCACAAAATTCATAGTGTTTTGCATATGCACGTTATCGTCGTCGGCGCCGTGAATAAGCAGAACCTTGGCACGGAGGTGGCTGGCTGCGTCCAGCGGCGAGGATTCTCGATAACCCTGGGGATTCTCCTGCGGCGTGCGCATGTAGCGTTCGGTATAAATGGTGTCGTAGAACTTCCAGTCCGTGACGGGTCCGCCGGCCGCACCACACTTAAACACCTTGGGCGCATGGGTCAGGGCGTAAAGCGTCATGTAACCGCCGTAGGACCACCCCCAAATACCGATACGGTTCGCGTCCACATAGGGCAGCGATTTGAGATAATTTACGCCGGTCAACTGGTCGGCAAGTTCATGCTGGCCCAAGTGCTCAAAGATAACGGATTCAAAAGCATGGCCTCGGCCCCATGAGCCGCGATTATCCAGCGTCCAAACGAGGTAGCCTTGCTGGGCCAAGTAAAGGTCAAAAAAGCTGGTCACGCCCCAAGCGTTGCGCACCATTTGAAAGCCGGGGCCGCCGTAAACATAGACGATGACGGGATACTTCTTGTGAGGATCGAAATGGGGCGGCAAAACCAAGCGCGCGTAAAGGAGGGTGCCATCGGGCGCGTGAACGTGAACGAATTTCGTGGTGCCGAGGTCGTATTCCGCCAGGTGATTTTTAGGCTTGTCGAGCGTGGCCAGCGTTTTGCCGCGGCGCGAGAGGAGAAAGGTTTCCGGCGGGGTTTGGTAGTTGGAATAAACGTCCACCAGATAGCGGCCGTCAGGGGATAGCGTCACCACGTGCGTGCCCGCTGGCTGGGTGATGCGCTGAAAGTCGCGGCCATTGAGGCGGACGCGATAAATTTGCCGCTGGAGCGGGCTTGGGAGGGTCGCCTCAAAATAAACCCACCCTCGCTTTGCATCCACTTCAAATTTCGGCACATTCGATAGCGCCGGATGGTCAATCATCCAATCGCCATGGGTCAGCTTGCGGAGGAGCTCGCCACTCTTCCGATAAAGATAGAGGTGTTGCCACCCATCGCGCTCAGAAAGCCACAAAAAGCGCCGGCCGTCGGGCAAAAAATAGGGCGCAGTTACGGAATTGATCCAGTAGGGATCGGTCTCGGTGACCAAAGTGCGCTCCTCCCCGGAGGTCGGATTCCACAACTGAACCTTTTCGACCGTTTGCGCGCGGTTTAAGGTGAGGAAAGCCACGGCAGAGGAATTCGGCAACCAAGCGTATTGCGGGCCCAGGTATTCGACGCCATCCCCTTGGCCGAAGGTCCGCGACCATTCGTGTCGGTTCGGCCCCACCGTGATCACATGAAAAGAGGGGATGGGATTGCGATCGCCGGCCTGCGGATACCGTTGCAGGGTTTGCGTGACGTGGGTCGAGAGGTAATGCGTGATGGGATAAACGGGCACAGGACCATCGTCCAGGCGCAGGAAAGCGATCATTTTGCCGTTGGGCGACCATGCGTAAGCACGACCTGTGGCGCGCTCCGAGAGTTCCTCCTTATAAACCCAGTCGAACCGACCGTTATAAATAATCGCCGAACCGTCTGTAGTAAGTTGACGATGGTGTCCGGTGGCCAGGTTCACTGTATAAAGGTTGTTGGCTTCAATGAACGCAACGCGCCGGCCATCGGGAGAAAAGGTGGGGTCTTTGACCGGCACCGCGCTATGAGTGAGCTGGCGCACTTGGTGGCTTGAAACGTCATAGAGCCAAAGATTATTCCCGCCCAAGAAGAGCAGCGCATCTCCGGAAGGGGACCACTGGTAGGTTCCCAAGCGAACCGGCGCGTGGAGCATCGCGGGATCAAGCAACAAGGTTTCCTGCCGCGCCGCCACGTCGTAAAGGCGCAGCGTGGCGCCGCCCGAGGCGTCATAGCGAAGGTAACTAATTTCATCTTTGCCGGGCCGCCAGCGAATTCGGGATATGGGGAACGAAACGATAGCCCCGCGGCGCGTGGCCAGGGCTAAGGTGAGCCGCTTTTGACCCGCCACAACGCGCGGCGCGGCTAAAGTCATCCAGGCCACGATAAGTGCGAAGAAGCGCTTCATAAGGTTTCCTTCTCCTTGAAATGAATTTCCTTAGGAGATAGAGCCAATGAGACCCGCGAAAGAAGATTTTGCAGATCATCGGGCAGCGATGAGGTGAAGCTCATGATCTGGCCCGTCGTGGGATGGCGAAATTGAAGCGCGGCAGCGTGAAGGAAGATACGAGCCGGCTCAAGCTTCTCGATGCCCAGCTGCGCTACCCGCGGAGCGCCGTAAAGGGTGTCTCCCACGATAGGATGGCCGAGCCAAGCAAAGTGAACCCGAAGCTGATGGGTTCGACCTGTGCGCGGATAAGCTTCCACCAACGTAAAACGGTCATTGCTGCCGAGAACACGATATTCGGTCAAGGCTTCGCGTGCGCGAAGTCCCCTCACTTTCATGCGAACGCGGCGTCGCGGGTCGCGTCCGATGGGAAGGTGAATCGCGCCTTCGGCGGGCGTGAGCCTTCCGTGAACGAGCAAATGATAAGTCTTGTGCACTTGGCGGCTCTTGAATTGAGCGGCCAAAAGGCGATGCGCGGCGTTATTTTTGGCAATCAGGATAAGCCCAGAAGTCATTTTGTCCAGGCGATGCACGATGCCGGGACGGGCTTCGCCGCCGAGAGAGGAAAGTTGTGCGCCAAAATGATGCAGGAGCGCGTTGACGAGCGTGCCGGAGCGCGCTCCCGCGCCCAAGTGGACCGTCATGCCGGCGGGCTTATCCACCACGGCTAAGTCGGCGTCTTCGTAAACGAGGGTGAGCGGCAGAGCTTCCGGCTCGGCACGGGAAGGCTCGTGGGCGGCGATGGCGAGGATGCGATCGCCGGGTTGAACAAGCTCGCCTGCCTTGCGCGCCGTCGCGTTCCCATGCATTACTTGCCCGGAGCGAATGAGGCGTTGAATCTGGCTGCGGCTCCAACCCTTGGTGCGACGCACCAGAAAAGTGTCCAGGCGAAGGCCTTCTTCCTCCGCCTGCACCGTAAATTCCAGAACAGGAGTTTCGCTCATCGGCTGGGTGCTCCGGCCAGGGTCAGCTCGAAAGTCGAGCCGCGCCTTGACTCGAGAGCGAGCAGTTCGCCCGGCGAGCATGGTCAGTCGCCGCTTCGAAGGGCGTCGAGAATCAGAAAACCCGCCCCCACCACGATCGCGCTGTCGGCCAGATTGAACGTTGGCCAATGATAGCTCCGAACATAAAAATCCAAAAAATCCACCACTTTGCCGTAACGGATGCGGTCGGTGAGGTTGGAGGCCGCCCCACCCAGAATCAATGAGAGACCCAAACCCGTGGGCCAGCCGAGCGGATGGACCCGCCAAAACACCACCAGCACCGCCACTAGCAAAACTGCCGAAAGCATAATCAGCATAAATGTTTTGAGCGGAGACGGTGAACTCGAGAACAAGCTGAAGGCAACGCCGGGGTTTTCGGTGTGTGTAATATTAAAAAAACCTGGAATGACCGGGATGATGGCATCGCGCGGCACGGAACGTTTGATGAGTGCTTTGGATGCCTGATCGGCAAGGAAAACGATGAGCGCCACTGCACCGCACAGTTTGCGGGAGATCGGCCGGCGTCGCCGTGGAGAAACCTGAGCCATAAACCGACCAACGGTGCGAGGGCCGCCCCGACGAGTTAGCGCCCGGCCTCCCACTCGCGCAGGGCCTCCGAGCAGCGCTCGCAGACCTCGGGATAGCGCGCGTCGCGCCCCACCAGCTCGGAGTAATTCCAGCAACGGGCGCACTTGGCGCCGCGCGCTCGCTCCACCTTCACCTTGAGGCCGGGAAGGCCGCTTGATTCAACCCCCTCGAGCACTCCCGGCGCGAGCTCCACCTGCGACACGATAAAAAGGGTGGGGAGAGTGGAAGCATATTCCTGCAGGAGGTTGCGCAGTTCGCCGCCCGCGCCGAGCACCACCCGCGCTTCCAGGGCGCTACGAATGAACTTCTCCTGCCGCGCCGTTTCAAGTGCCTTCAGCACCGCATCGCGCACTTCGATGAGCCGGGGCCAATTATCCATGCGGGCTCCCTGCCGTGCCCCGATGGCGTTGCGGAGTTCGGCGGGCGATAAAAACTCGGCCAAGTGCACGCTCGCGGGTCGGGCCTCGCCGGAGGGAAGCGAGGGCATGTAGGACCAAACTTCGTCCGTCGTAAAACTCATCAAGGGAGCGAGCGCGCGCACCAGCGTTTCCAAAATGCGATACACCGCCGACTGCGCCGATCGCCGCCGAGCCGACCGCGGCGGCGCGGTGTAGAGCCGGTCTTTCAAAATGTCGAAATAAAAGGCGCTCAGGTCAACCGTGGCGAAGTCATAGATGGCACGGTAAACTTTGTGGAACTCAAAGTCCCGATACGAGGCTTCCACGCGCTCCAGCACTTCGGCCGTGCGGGTGATCGCCCAGGCGTCAACTTCCTCGAGCGCCTCGCCTGAGACCAAGTCCTTCGGCGGATCGAAGTCGTAGAGATTCGAAAGGCAATAGCGAAAAGTGTTGCGCAGCTTGCGGTAGGCTTCGGAAAGCCGGGCCAGAATGTCGGGAGAAATGACGACGTCCTCCCGAAAATCCACGGAGGCCACCCAGAGCCGTAAAATCTCGGCGCCATGTGTCTTGATGACTTCGTTGGGATCAATCACGTTGCCGAGCGACTTGGACATGGCGCGGCCCTCGGCATCGAGCACCCAGCCGTTGGTCAAAACCTGGCGATAGGGCGCGCTGCCGTGGCTGACCATCGCCACCAACAGCGAGCTATGGAACCAGCCACGATATTGGTCGCCGCCTTCGAGATAAACGTCCGACGGCCAGGGCAGATCGTCGCGATGGCCGAGAACCGCCGCGTGGCTTGAGCCCGAATCGAACCACACATCCAGAATGTCGGTTTCCTTGCGGAACTTCGACCCGCCGCAATTCGGGCAAAGGGTTCCGGGCGGAAGCAATTCCTCGACCGAATGCGTGTACCAGGCGTCGGCGCCCTCCTGCTTGAAAAGCTCGACGGCCCGCCGCGCCAGTTTCGCATCCATCAGAGGCTTTTTGCATTCAACGCAATGAAAGACGGTGATGGGAACGCCCCAGACGCGCTGGCGCGAAATGCACCAATCGGGCCGCGTGGCGATCATGCCGGCGATGCGTTCCTCGCCCCATTCCGGCGACCAGCGGACGCGCTTGATCTCGGCGAGCGCCCGCATGCGCAGCTCTTCGTGGTCAATGTTGATGAACCACTGCTCGTTGGCCCGGAAGATGACCGGTTGATGGCAGCGCCAGCAGTGCGGATAGGAATGGGTCAGCCAGCCGGGCGGGCCGGCCAGCGTCCCGCGCGCCTTGAGCAATTCGATGATGGGCTCGTTCGCCTCGAAGACCGTTTTTCCTTTGTATTCCGGCAAGCCTTCGGTAAATTCGCCGCCATCGCCGAGCGGGGAGTAGATCTGCAGGCCGTACTTAATGCCGGTCTCGTAGTCCTCGGTGCCGTGGCCGGGAGCGGTGTGGACGCAGCCGGTTCCGTCTTCCGCCGTGACATAGTCGGCCAGAACGCCCGGCACGACACGGTCAAGAAAAGGATGCTGCAACCGGATACCTTCAAGCTTCTTGCCCGGAACCCGCGCCAAAAGCTTGGCCGGTTTGAGGCCCGCCTCGTGAAAAGCGGGCTCGACGCGACGGCTTTCGACCAAGGTCGCTTCTCCGCCGTCCTCGATCACGGAGTATTCAAAATCGGGATGGAACGCCACGGCCATGCTGGCCGGCAACGTCCAGGGCGTCGTGGTCCAGATCATCACCCAGACTTTGCGGCCGGCGAGTTCGGGCGCCAGCGCGGCAGGGTCCGACACGAGCGCGTATTTGACGTAAATCGAGCGGCTGCGATGATCCTCGTATTCGACTTCGGCTTCGGCGAGCGCCGTGCGGTCGGAAATGCACCAATAGACCGGCTTCAAGCCGCGATAAGCGTAGCCCTCCTCGAGGAACTTGAGAAACAGCTCGGCAATCAGCGCCTCGTAGCTGTAATCCATCGTCAGGTAGGGCGCTTTCCACTCGCCGAAAACGCCGAGACGAATGAAATCCTGGCGTTGGAGGTCAACAAATTTTTGCGCGTAACGCCGGCAGGCCTGGCGAACCTCGACGGCGCTCATCTGCGCCTTCCGCGGGCCGAGCTCGCGGTCCACGTTGAGTTCAATCGGCAAGCCGTGGCAATCCCAGCCGGGAACGTAGGGAGAATTGAAGCCCGCCATCGTTTTGGATTTGACGATGAAATCCTTCAGGATCTTGTTGAGCGCCGTTCCCAAATGGATGCGGCCGTTGGCGTAAGGAGGGCCGTCGTGAAGCAGAAAAACGGGCGCCGGCTTCCGTTGAGCGCGGATCTTGGCATAGAGATTCTCGCGCTCCCATTTGGCGAGCCACACCGGCTCGTTTTGGGGCAGATTGGCTTTCATGGGGAACGCGGTGTGCGGCAGGTTCAACGTCGCTTTAAGGTCTAGCACCTCGCCCATTCATCCTCATTTCCCACGAATTGCAAAAGCCTCATTATAGGGAACCGCGCTCAAGGTGTCCAGTTAACCTGGATCCTGCGTGAAAAATGACGATTTCCAAATTTCGACAAGTTCGCTTTCCCTCGTCCGATTCACTCCTCTGGGGGGATCTAGAACGGCGGCCGCGGTCGTCGAATGTGCCTCAGCGTCTCCAAGAAGTCCGAGGCCCAGGGATAGCTCGGGGCAAGATGGAGAGTCGGCACCCCGTCCGGTCTTACCAACTGGGCGGCACCACGAACAACCGCTGGCGAAGACGCTGCAAGGTAGCTCGCTGCAAGTGCGGTGGGACACAGAGGCGTTTGAACCCGTTCAGCAGGTTGTACGCCAGCAATCCCACTTGGAAGTACGCCTCGTTGGCCCGGAAGTCGTTGGTCGGAATCTTTCCCAGCGCCTAGGCATACTTCAACTCGCGGATGATCCATTCCGCCCGCGCGCGGCGATTGTAAAAACGCCAACGGTGGAGGGGTTCGGACGTGAGGTTGGTGACCAAGGCCTCGTAGCTGTAACCGCCCATCCGAAACAAGGTCAACTGGGCCGAAGGTTCTTGCGGTACCGGACGACGGATCACCACAAAGCGTCGCGGCCCAGGCCATCCTAGAGGACAATACTGGAACTCTCCCGCCCATACTCCCGGCGAGACCCGGCGGTAGCGCAGTCCCGACAAGCGGCTTTTCAGCGGTCGAGTGAGCCGGGCCACAATCGCATAGGAAGCTCGTTTTCCCTCGATAAATTCGACGATTTTGTGGTCGAAGAAGGCAGCATCGGCCCGAACCCTCACCTCGCGGATCGAGTCGGGCAACTTCGGGAAGGCACGCTCCAGCAAGGGAATCGTGATGGTCGAGACGTGGGTGGCGCCGGGATGGTAGCTGCCCTCCCAACCATCCTGTGGGTTCCCTTCCAAACAAAGCAGGGGACGATAGGAGGGCCGACCGTGCTTTTTCGGATTGTAGGCCACTGGGGCTCGTTCTTGGCGGCCATAGACCGTCAGCACCGTGCTGTCCAAATCGAAGACCGCTTGGGAGGGTTGGCCCAACATCGTTGCACGCCAGGTGTCGTGCAACCGGAGGAAGGAGTTCCGTCCCCGGCGCGCGAACCGCTCGAGGAAGCGTCGCAAGGTGCTCGCATCGGGGTAGCCCGGCAGGACGGCCAGATAATGAAATACGCCATTGTAGCGCAGGGGTTCGGTGGTCTCGATCCTGCCCAGGCCCAAAATCAGGGGATAGAGCAGCGCCTCCAAGGACTCGCTGATGCTGTAGCGGTTGTTGCGCTGAGCAAATCGAGCATGTCGCCAGAGCCCCCCGCAGGGGGATGCGCTGGAAGCATTGCTCGATCAGAGCCACTCCGCCGAACTGAGTCAGGCCGACTCCCTCGGTGGC
>JAKASC010000072.1 GCA_021828245.1 Acidobacteriota bacterium | reverse complement strand
TGTGAAGCGGGCCAGTGCCGCCCGCCGCCTTTTTCCCCATCAGTCCCAACACGGCGTCGCTCGTCCGCTCCAACACCCGGATGGGGTATCGCCCGACGCGGAGGAATAAGTTCATCCACGGCGCAATAGCGAGCGCCGTCGCCTCAGCGCGCTCGTAGGCGATGGCTTTCGGGACCAGCTCACCCAGGACCATCAATATCGTGGTAATTAGGAGAAATGCCACAGCGGTTGCTACGACGTGCGCGGCCGCATGAGTGGCCGTAGGAGTGAAGCGGCCGGCAATCAACCGTGCGACAGGAGCTGCCATGAGCTGCTCCCCAACCCACCCCATCAGCACGCTGGCCATCGTGACACCCAACTGGATACCGGAAAAGAGTAATCCCACATCAGACAGCAGATTGAGGGCCAGGCGGGCTGCCAATCGGCCCTCCCGCGCCAACTGTTCCAGCCGCGTGCGGCGCACGGTCAGAAGGGAATACTCGGCCGCGACAAAGAAACCATTGACACCCGCCAGCAAAACAATTCCGCCTGCCTTGAGGAAAATCCACACGTCGTTTTCTACCTACCGGAATTGTAGTATGGGTTAATCTTGTTGTGTCCCGTCATTCGACTGAGGAAGGATATCGTCCGAGGCATCGAATCCCAGCGCTCCGCAGGATGCGAAGGGGTGTCTGCAATTTCAAACGAGCCGGTATTTTTCCGCGAGAAGGCGCTGGAAACGAGGACGATAGATTAGATCGAAGGCCCGCTCTTTGCCCGGAAACAGGGTCAGTGCAAACCGGCGGGTAGCCGCAATCATTTCCGAGGCTTCTTCAATGGGCAAATCGCATTGCGCAAGCGTGCTCATCACCAGATTGACGACAACCTGAAGCCGCCGAATCTTGCGCGTTTCCTCTAAAATTTCCGCTTCGGTAGCCAAGGCGCCTCCCTGGCGGCGTTGCAAGCATGGATGCCACCCATCCGTTATATTATATGCGCTGCGGCAGTCGTCGCCGGTTTTTTTTGAAATTGAACGCCGTCGGTCATTGGTCACGGAGAAGTTTCACCTGAAAGGCCGCCGACGCCGTTAACAACGCGCGCATCTACGGGTTCACCCTGTCCATGAGAAGTTTAATGGATGATTCTGAAGTGCTCGCAAGGGCGGTGAACATGGCCAGTTGACAGCCCCTCAAAGCAAGTCACCGCGATCTTATCTTGGCCTACGCGCGCCGTGACGGCGCCGTCAAGCGAGGTATCAAAAATCTCAACGGGGCCGCTAACGAGCCCTCTGAAAAGCGAGTCTAAAGGTTGGCGCCGCCCTCTCATTCTTTGATTCACAATGACCCATTTCGGAATGGCCGAGGGCCATGAGAGCATGACGCTACTGCCAACCCATAGCCCATGATTTGGCCGGCCGCGCCGAACTGACATTGTTTCGGCTTCTTTTTTGCTTATCGGGTTCAAGACGAGCACGCTCTCATTCCCTTGTTGGATTCGAAGACCCAGCGGTGGTCTTGGCTGCGAACTGCCGGACGAAGATGCGCCGGCCACCATCAACTTGCTGCCGTCTTGGCGCAACGCTTCGCCCACCGATATCTTCCGGACCTCCATCTTCAGCCGTCGGGCCCATCGCCTCAGATCGCTCGCGCGGGGTGACGTTGACATAGAGCTTATCCACAGTTGTTGCGGATCAAAGTTCCTTGCCACAGCGTTCACACCTTGGAGCGTTCCGGGCGTCGTACCATCCGCCACCAAAATGTTGAGCCGCTTCAGCCCGCGCGACCAAAGGTATGGGGAAACGATTTCTTCCCCGGGATTCCACCGACCCTGGTAATCAGTCGTCGAACCCCACGAAACCGGGCTTCCGCAAGCCCCCATCAGCAAGGTCGTCTGATCGGGTAACACCACGAAGGTCGCCTGTCCGGTTCCGCAGTCCAAGGCCGTCACTTCCAGCACTCCCTTGGGAATTTTGGGCTGGAACGGATAGGTAGCAACCAGAGCGGCCGACACTCCAAAGGCTAACATCGCGGCCGTAAACATTTTTCGGTGGCGACCCAGTGCCCAGCCTGCCAACACGAGAGACGCCGCGAAACATACCACCACCCCTAGCGGAGGTCCCGGCACACGATAAGCGAGCCACCAGGGGCGAAGAGGAACGCGGGTCAGCGCGAAAAGGACCTGCATGATGGCCGCAACACAGCGCGCCGGCCACATTGCCAATCCCGGCGCGACGGTCGCCAGCATGACGGTCGGAATAGCCGAGGCCAGCAACAGCGTCATCACCGGAATAGCAAGGGCATTGAGCCCAATGCCGGCAAAAGTAATCCAGTGAAACAGCTTTGCCATCGGCATCAGCAGACCCATCTGCAACGCCGCCGAAAAGGCTACCAATTCCACAACCCAGAAGACCAGCCGCGCCGGACCCACCACGACCGTATTCACGAGCAGGGGGTGGCGGTCAAAAACAGGAAACTTCTTTTGCAGGGCCTTCTTCAGATCCAACGCTTTCTGGCGTAGGCGCTCCGGCGGTCCTGTCAAAGTGTTCGCACGAGCGGAATCATCTATCCAGCTCAACGCTCTGCGGTAAGGCTCGGTGGTACGCTCCAAGAGGGGAACCACTAACCCAAAGATCAGCAAGGCAGCGGAAAACGAGAGTTGGAAACCCGCCTCAAACAACCATGGTGGCCGCCACGCCAGCAGGGCCAAGCCCGCGAACCCCACGGCATTCAGCCCTTCGCGGTCACGGTAGAGATAGCGGGCTAACAGGTAGGTGCCAATCATCAGCGAGGCGCGGAGAGTGGCCGCTCGCTGCTCCACCAGAGCGGCATAGCCTGCAAGAAACAACGCTACCGCCAAGTAGCGGCCGCCTTCTCGAACCCGCAACGCGCGCATCAGGGCCAGGACCAACACAGCAAGCAAACCGACGTGCAATCCCGAAATCACCAGCAGATGATAGAGTCCCGAGCGGCGAAAGCTCTGGATGGTTTTGGAATCCAGCGACGATCGGTCGCCCACTAAAACGGCTTTCAATACCGCGCCGTCGCGGCCCTGCGCGGACCAGGGTGGATAAAGTTGGTCAATTGCCGCCAAGACACGCTGCCGAATCCATTGCACCAACCTTCCACTCACCCACATGCCGTTTCCTGGAAGTTTCTGAACCAGGGAGGGGTTTGAGATGTCACCTTCCCAACCGATGTCCTTAACGGATTTGAGCCACCAACGGTAGTTGAAGGCCCCGGGGTTTTTGTACACTTGCGGGCGGAAGAATTCGACCGGCGCCAGAATTCGATCGCCTGCCTCAAGATGGAGCTCCTGGGCAGCGGTCCAGGACTGAGCCCTCGGGGGGACATAGAGGCGCATTTGAACCCGCCGTCGGATTGGCAGAGTTTGCCGTCCCCACTGCGCGCCGGACACCCATGCGTCAAATTCGTATCCCGAGGGCATTCGCAATGGAGCCGTTAGCACCGTGGCGAGGACGGGAATCTTGTTTCGGCGGCCCGAGTGGCTGGAGGCCAAATCCCGCAACCTCCCAGGCGGAAACCGCAAGGGGAAAAGCGCCATAGAGGCGCATCCCGCCAAAGCAAACCCCGTTATCGCCGCAAGGGCGGCAAGTCGCTGGCGGTCGTGGCGCAGCGTCAGCAACCCCGTTAGCAACATGGCTGAGGCTACCAGAAGCAGCCAGCCAGCCGCCAGCGGCCCCAAGCGGAGAACGCTCGCGAGCAGGATGCCTGCCGCCCACGCAGCAGCAAGTCCCAGAAGCGGGAAGCGCATGAGTTAGCCTGCGGATCGAGCTAGCCGTGCCACACACTCGACGTGGTAAGTCTGGGGGAAAAAATCGAACAATTCAACCGACTCCAGTTGGTAGCCCTGCCGGACAACAAACCCGAGGTCCCGGGCCAGGGTCGGAGGATGGCAAGAAACGTAGCAGATTCGGCGTGGGCGAAGCGCGGCAAGGGGACGCAACACTGCCGGGCCGGCGCCAGTTCGTGGTGGATCCAAGACGACCAGGTCCGGTTCGCGCCGAGCGTATCGCCGCAGAAAATCCTCCACCTTTTGATTTGAAATCGTGAGGTTGTCGAGCCCTGCAGCCTGCGCATTCCAGGCTAGGTCGCCGGCTGAGCCCTCATGAGATTCGACCGCGAGCACTTCTTGAAAGGTCTTCGCCAACGGCAAGCTAAACAGCCCGACCCCCGCATAAAGGTCGAGGGCCACCAGCCCCTTCTCGCCATCCGTAACGGCCATTATGAGATGGGAGATCAGAAATCGCGACGCTTGAAAAAAAGCTCCCGCGCTGATGCGATACCGAAATGACCCCACTTGATAAAGCACCGCGGCCTCCCCGGCCACAAAGCGCTCCGGCCCTGCCTCAATGACCACGCCGCTCACACGCTCGATTCCCCGCAGAATATCCTCCGCCAGGAGCATCGCCTCGTTAGTGTGCCGGCCCGCTCGGAGCAGAATGCGCACTCTGCCATCTTGATCGTCGGCCAGCAAACTGACCTCCCGATAATCGCCCAGGCGGCGACGCCACGCCGGTTGGTTGAGCTGTTCGAGGGTGCGGTTCAGCAGTGGAGAGAGAATCTTGCACCGCTCAATCGAAACGAGGTGATGGGATTCAGCCTGAAAAAATCCGATGGCCACATCGGCGGAGTCAATACGCTCAACCTTCAGTTCGGCTTGGTTGCGATAATGCCACGGCTCATCTTGGTGAATCTTTATGGGGCCATCCCACGGGATCTTTCCAATGTGGCGGAGGGTCTCTCGCACAATTTCTACCTTCCAGCGGACCTGATCCGGATAGGCAAGGTGCTGATAATGGCAACCTCCGCATGTGTTGAAGTAAGGGCAAGGAGGCTGGACGCGGTTGGCGGCCGGAGAAAGGATCTGGACTGCACTCGCCCGCACAACACCCTTGACCACGCCCACCGTTTCAACCAGCGCCGTCTCGCCCGGCAGCGCGCCGGTGACCAAAAACGTCTGGCCCTGGGCATGGGCCAGAGCCTTGCCGCCGTACACGAGTTTGTGAGGTCTCAACTCGAAGCTCATGGACGCGCCCTCGGCCGCTGGCGCTGGTGGTCTTGACCTGTCGGCTCTTCCGAGTCGCCATTCTCGGCCATCGGTCAGAGGTAAAACAGACTCAGACGCGGAACGCGGTAATGTTCAAATAGGCGTTTTTTGAGATATTGCCGCTCGAGCGCTTCAAGCTGGATAGCGGTCATCTTGCTTCGGGCGACGGCCAGTTCGCGGTCAACTTCCGCCCGCGCCTTAACCAGCCATTCCACCGGCGCGGCGCGCGTCATGGCGGCGGCGGCTTTCTCTTCTAGCGCTGTCAAGTGCCGTTCGAGTTCTTCCAGGTCCTCGGTCGGCTGAGCGTCATAATGCGTCGCAACATTGGCGAGCGCGCGCGCACATTCGGCAAGATCGGCGGCTAGAACATCCTGTCCGTTCTGCCGCGCGGCCGCCGTTGCCACGGCGAGCGCCTGTTGGTTGCGCCGCAAATAATCCAGAACCATGCCGGGGGGAAATGCAGGCTCGCCCGCCGGCTGCGGCGATTTCGGCTCGCCCCCTTGCACAGCTGCGACACGCATCTCTTCTGCCGCCCGCAGCACTTCCTGCGAGCAATAGGCAAGGCTGTTGATTTTCTGATATCTTCGCGGCTTTTTGGCAAATTTCGCAAACGCGCGGTCAATGCCGAGCAGCACAGCCTCGAGTGGAATCTCAGCTTCCTTCCACGCCTCGATCAGCGCCCAATCAAGCGTTGAAAGGAGCGAAGGCGTGCCACGGGCGCGCCGGAATTGCTCTTCAATTTCGGTAAAATAATTAAAGTAATTCTCCACGACTTCCGCGCTCCCTCGGGCTTCATACGGAGCGGGGCCGATGTTCTCATGCCTGCTTACGTCGGCTTGCGGCGAGGTGGCGCTCGTAAATAATGCGCAACCCTTCCAACGTCAAGGCGGGGTCAATGGTCGGCTTAAATCGAGAAGCGCCAGCTACCAGGGTTGCCTGCCCACCCGTCGCGACGACGCGCATTTTTTCTCCCAGCGCCGCTTTGAGCCGATCGAGCAAACCGTCCATCATGCCGATCGCCCCATAGAACAACCCTGCCTGTATGCTCGAAACGGTGTTCGTGCCGATGACCCGGCCGGGATCTCGAATCTCGACCCGTGGCAGGCGCGCGGCTCGCGTGAAAAGGGCCTCGGCCGAGATGCCCAGGCCGGGACAAATCGCTCCGCCCAAATATTCCCCTTTCTCGGAGATCGCATCAAACGTAATGGCCGTTCCAAAGTCCACGACCACGCAGGGGCCGCCATATTTCTCAAATGCGGCCACACTGTTGGCGATTCGATCGGCTCCCACCTCCTGCGGATTATCGTAATGGATAGCCATGCCGGTGCGCGTTCCAGGTCCTAAAAATACGGCCGCGACTCCGAAGTACTTTTGAGCCATTTCTTCAATCACGGGGTTGACCGGCGGCACCACGCTCGAAACCATCACCGCATCAATCGAATCGGACGCTAATCGTTTGGCTGAGATGAGATTGCGCGTGAGGATCCCCATTTCGTCGGCGGTCACCTCGCGACAAGTGGAGAGCCTCCATTGGGCTTTCAACACGCGTCCCTCATAGACGCCCAGCACCGTATGCGTGTTCCCTACGTCCATGACAAGAAGCATCGAGTCAACGCTCCCTTTGTTGGCGCCGCCCGCCAACTGAGCCAGGGCACCCTCGTGGGCCGACCGATTCCCTTTCATTTTATCTCCACAACTTCACCCGCCACCAATAACTCCTCCTGTCCATCATCCCGCCGGACGCGGAGGGCACCGCTTAAATCGAGACCTGCGCTCGTGGCCATGTATTCATTCGTCGCGGTGCGCACGCGCAGACGTTTGCCCTGCGCGTAGCTCGAACGAGCCATCCAGCGCTCCACAATAACCGAGCTGCCGCCCTCGATGAGCAGCCTGTAATGCTGCTCCAGCTCTCGAAGCAACGCTAAGAGCACCTGCAAGCGCGAATAGCGCTGTCCACCCTCCAGAGCGAGTGAACTCGCGATCCCTTTGAGTTCCCCGGGCATTCGACCATGGTTCACGTTAATGCCGATTCCGAGCACGACGGTGTGCAACCGATCCATTTCCGCGCGCATTTCCGTCAAAACTCCGGACACCTTCCGGCCGTTAAGCAGCACGTCGTTCGGCCAGCGAATGTCGGCGGAAAGGCCGGTGCTGGCCCACACGGCTTCGCGCACCGCTAAACCTGCCATAAGGGTCAAGATCGGCGCCGCGGCAGGAGAGAGCGGAGGCCGCAGAATGATAGAGGAATAAATGCCACTAAATCGCTCCGAGTGCCAGGTCCGGCCCATGCGCCCCCGACCCGCCGTCTGTTCTTCCGCCAAAATGAGGGTGCCGTGAGGGGCATCCCGGGGACTCAGTTCGAGCGCCACGTCGTTCGTGGAACCGACACAGAAATAGTGAATGATCTTTCGCCCGATTTGCTGCTGGGGAGGCACATGCGGCCGAATCAGGCTGGGCGCAAGGACATCGGGTAATGCCGCGAGTTGGTAGCCGCGCCGCGCGTGCCCGCGGATGCGAACGCCCGCTTCGCGCAGTCGCTCGATCCATGTCCAAACGGTGGTGCGCGAAACGTCGACTTCTGAAGCAATCTTGGGACCTGGCACCACCACCGTCGCGTTCTTTACCAGAACGTAGATTAGACGGTCAAGGCGGTGGTCGGTCGGCGCAAAGGACATGAACATTTTTGGAGAAGAGCAACCTCAGCCCATGTGGTGGCCGTCAACGGCTCGGCTTATTAAGCCCGTTCAACCAAAAAATGAATGGGCATCGCCGGCGCCGAATGCGTGAGCGCGCCCACAGAGATTGCGTCTGCGCCACTTTCCGCATAGGCTCGGATATTCTCCAGGGTGATACCGCCGGAGACCTCCAACTTGATGCGGCCTTGCGCGCGCTCGACGCAGCGGCCGACTTGTTCCGGTGTCATATTATCCAGCAAGGCCCAGTCGGCTCCTGCCGCGATGGCTTCATCCAGCTCCTTGATAGTTCGAACTTCCACCTCGATCGGAAGCTGGCCGGGCCGCCCCTGATGCGCCCGAGCGGCTGCCGCGCTCACTCCGCCGGCCAGCGTCAAATGATTATTCTTGATCAGAATCCCGTCGTCGAGCCGTTGCCGGTGATTCTGCCCGCCCCCCAGACGCACGGCATATTTCTCTAAAGCACGCAATCCCGGGGTCGTCTTACGGGTGTCGAGCAATCGGGTGTTGAATCCAACCAGCCGTCGAGCATACTCACGGGTTAACGTGGCAATGCCGCTTAGCCGTTGCAAAAAATTGAGGGCCACCCGCTCTCCGCTCAATAACGTGGCGGCGTGAGCTTCCACGCGAGCCAGCGCTCTGCCCTCCTCCACCTCCGCTCCGTCGCCAGTAAAAACTTCAAAGCGGAGCTCCGGCTCGAGGCTGCGAAACACCTCTTCCGCCACTGGCAATCCCGCCAGCACCAGTCGGCGCTGAGCAAAAAAAGTTCCACGGGCCCGCGTTGTGGGCAAAACCGTCAGTCGGGTGGTGATGTCTCCCGCGCCTATGTCTTCGGCCAAGGCGCGCCGGACCAATTCACGTAACGCCGCCCGGCTCAAGCCGTAAGAAGTGCCCCCTAAAGTTTCAGGCCGCGTCTCGCCGGTCACGGCGCAGCCTCGCAATCGGCGGCATTCGGCAGCGCGTCAAGCGTTTCATTGAGCTTTCGAAGTTGATCGGCCACTTCCGCCCGCCGTTTTTCAACCGCGGCCACGACGTCTTTTGGCGCCCGCTCGATGAACTGCCGGTTTTGGAGCTGGCGCTCCACTTGCGCCAGAGCCTGGGTCAACTTCGTCTTCTCTTTCTCCAGGCGCATTCGTTCCGCCTGATGGTCCACGCGGGCTTTGTCTATAATTGAGACGCTGAATGCGCGGGCCGGCTCGGTCTGGGGAGGGCGGGACAATGACTTGTCTCTAGCGGATGCCGCCAACTCCAGTTCCTTTAAGCCCGCAAGCCGGATGATGACCGATTCGTGAAGGCGGACGAGCGACAGCGTGGCCTGGCTTTCCACTATCACCTTGGCAGCCGGCGATGCCGTAGGCAACCCGGCTTCGGCTTTTGCGTTGCGCAAAGCAACGATCACATCCTGAAGCAGATGAAAATCCGTCTCGGCGGCCGAGTTGGCCGCCTTCGGATTCACCAGCGCGAAGGGAGCCAGCGATATCGAGACATCCGTCGGCTGTCGCGGCAACCGGTGCCACAATTCCTCCGTGATAAAAGGCATGAAGGGGTGAAGCAAGTGGAGCGCGGCTTGGAAGGCTCGCGTCAGATTCACCCAGGCCGAAAGTGCGTGCGAGCCTTGGCTGGGTCGAGTGATCTCCGGCTTCACCCATTCGAGATACCAATCGCAGAACTCATGCCAAAAGAAATGGTAAATAGCGTAAGCCGCCTCATGGAAGCGATATGCCGCCAGCGCTTCCTCCATTTCTCCAGTGACGGCGTGAAGGCGAGAGAAAATCCACTGGTCGGCAAGCCGCCAAGGTTCGTCCGTCAGGGTGGCATCAAAAGCTTGCTCTCGAGGTCCGAGCGCGGCCGCCAACTCTTCACGCGCCGACTCGGGAAGCTTATCCATATTCGTCAAGATGAACCGGCCGGCGTTCCAAATCTTGTTGGCGAAAGCGCGATAAGACTCGATCTTGTCGTGGCTGAAGGCGATGTCGGTTCCGGGGGCGGCGCTGATGGCCAGAGCAAAGCGCACGGCGTCGGTGCCATATCGCCTCGTGATTTGGAGAGGGTCAATCACATTGCCCTTCGTTTTGGACATCTTCTGCCGCTCGGCGTCGCGCACCAGCGCGTGGATATACAACTCTCGGAAGGGCACCTCCTTCATGAACTTCAGCCCCAGCATGATCATGCGCGCGC
>JAKASC010000071.1 GCA_021828245.1 Acidobacteriota bacterium | reverse complement strand
TCCCGCTCCTCGCGGTGGCAGAGCAGTTAAAAGCCGCGGGAGCGGCGGAAATCGAGTTTGTGGGCACCGGACGACCGCTCGAAGCACGAATTATTCCTGCCGCGGGTTTCCCGTTGCGGACCGTCCACGCCGCCGGACTCAAAGGCATCCGGGGTTGGAAACAAGTTCGCAACCTCATGGTGCTTCCGCGAACGGCGCTCGACATGGCGCGGGAGTTGAGGCGAGTGAAGCCGCGCGTGGTGGCGGGCATCGGAGGTTATCTGGCAGGCCCGGCACTGCTGGAAGCCGCGCTCGCGGGTATTCCGACGCTTTTGATTGAGCCGAACGCGGTGCCGGGGTTTACGAATCGTGTTTTGGCGCCGGTGGTACGGCGAGCCGCGTTGGGGTTTGAGGCGGCCGCAAAATTTTATGGCAGCAAGGCGCGGGTGACCGGGCATCCCGTGCGACGCGAATTCTTCGACGTGCCGGAGAAGCCCCCCTTGCCCTTGACGTTGCTGGTTGTTGGCGGAAGCCTGGGAGCCAGGACTCTGAATCGGCTGGTGGTGGCAAGTCTGGGCGGAATTCGCAGCGAGGGATTCGGCTGGAGGATCGTCCATCAAACCGGCGAGGCGGACTACGAAACTGTCCGCGCCGCTTACCGGGAGCAAAGTGTGGAGGGCGAAGTTCGCCCCTTCATTGATAAAATGTCGGAGGCGCTGGGCGCGTCGCATTTGGTGGTGTCGCGGGCCGGAGCCTCCGCCGTTGCCGAACTGGCGGCGGCCGGCAGACCTTCGCTGTTAATTCCCTTTCCAGCCGCGACCGACCAGCATCAGCTCTTCAACGCCCGCGAATTGGAGCGTGCCGGCGCGGCCTGGGTGCTCGAAGAGAAGGAAGCCACGCCCGAGCGGTTTTCCCATCTTCTGCTCGACCTGATGCGGGATAGCGCGCGATTGCAGGAGATGGGGCGGCGAGCCCACGCCCTGGCCCGCCCGGACGCCGCGCAGCAGATTGCTCAGATGATTGTGGAGTTGGGCGCCGGTTAAGCGTCGAAAGGCAGGCAACCCAGGCGGTGACAATCCGCCGGGCCGGGCGCAGCCGAAAAGGCCACGCGCGGAGTGAGACGCGCAAAAACCATGAGTAACGGCCAGTTGATTTTGGGAAGAATCCGAGCGATTCACTTTGTCGGAATTGGCGGCGCCGGCATGAGTGGCATCGCGGAGGTGTTGTTGAACCTGGGTTTTAAGGTTTCCGGCAGCGACCTGCGAACAACTTCGGTGACCGACCGATTGCAACAGCTTGGCGCCAAAATCATGGTGGGCCATGCGCCCGGCCACGTCCACGGCGCGCAGGTGGTGGTGGTATCTTCCGCCGTTCCCCCGGAGAATCCGGAAATTGTGGAAGCCGCGAGGTTGCAGATTCCGGTCATCCCGCGGGCCGAAATGCTGGGCGAATTGATGCGCCTGAAATTCTGCGTTGCGGTCGCGGGCGCGCACGGCAAGACCACCACAACCTCGATGGTGGCGGTGATGCTGGCGGAAGCCGGACTCGATCCCACGGCGGTGATTGGCGGCCGGCTCGATGCCTTTGGGTCCGGCGCGCGTCTCGGCAAGGGGGACGTCATGGTGGTGGAGGCGGATGAGAGCGACCGCTCGTTTCTTTATCTCTTGCCGAGCCTTGCCGTGGTGACCAACATTGACCGCGAACATTTGGACCACTACCGAGACTTGGAAGAGATTGAGACCGCCTTTGTCTCATTCGTCAACAAGGTGCCTTTCTATGGGGCGGTGATTGCGTGCGCAGACGAGCCGTGGCGAGCATCCCTCGAAAGCATTCTGTCGCGGATTCGGCGCCGTGTGGTGACCTATGGGGTGGAGGGTCAAGCGGACGTGACGGTGAAACGGCTCGATCTGGGCTCGACCCAATCAGAGCTGGAGGTCGTGGTCAAGGGGAAGCCGATGGGGCGCGTCGTCGTGCACGTTGCCGGGCGGCACAACGCGCAGAATGCGCTGGCGGCGGTGGCCGTGGGCCTCGAACTCGATCTGACGGCAGGGCAAATCTGCCGCGGCCTGGAGCGGTTTCATGGCGCGGATCGCCGCTTCCAGATTCTTGCGGAGGTTGATGGGATTACCGTCGTGGATGATTATGGTCATCATCCGACCGAGATTCGGGCCACGCTGGAAGCGGCCCGCCTTCGAGCTCCTCGCCGGCTGTGGGTGGTTTTCCAGCCGCATCGCTACACGCGGACAAAGCTGTTGATGGATGAACTCGCCACCTGTTTTGACGGCTGCGATGGAGTCGAAATTCTCGATATTTATCCGGCCAGCGAGACGGCCATCCCCGGAATTACTTCCGAACGCTTGGTGGAACGCATGAAGGAGCTGGGTTTTGACCGCGCCCGGTACGCCCCCTCGGAGTCGACACTCGTCCAAGAATTGCTGGACCGAGTTCTGCCGGGGGACCTGCTGATGACGATAGGCGCCGGCAACGTTTGGAAGATTGGAGATGCCATCGCCAAGGGGTTGAAGGCTCGCGCGGCCCGAGCCGAACCCGCGCAACCATAACGCAAGCTTGACGCTTGCGAAGGAACGTAGAGGCTCGCTGCTTGGCGACGATGAAGGAGGGTAACGGGGGACATGGTGGATTTGGATCTGAATGGGCTGAGCGCGGAAGGAGAATCGCCTTTCCTCCGTCGCGGCAAAGCGATTGGGGTGCGGCGCGGACGCGTGCCGCGTCGCGGCCGAAGGCTGCTGGCGTGGGCGTGGTTCGGCTTGGTGGCCATCGCACCGGCGGGCTGGGCCGGCTACGCAATCGCTCGCTTCGCCTTGGGGTCGCCCCGCTTTCAGCTTTCTTCACCGACGGAGGTGACGATTACCGGAAACCGTTTCGTTTCCCGGTCGGAAATTCTGAACGCCATCGCCTTGTTCAACGACTCAGAAACCTCTCGCGGGTTCAATCTTTTTCGGGCGCCGCTTGGGGCGCTTCAAAAGCGAGTGGAGTCCATTCCTTGGGTGAAATCGGCCACCGTGATGAGGGCGTTTCCCCGCCGTCTGGTGATTGACGTGACCGAAAGGGTGCCGGTGGCCTTTGCCGATATTGGAGGAGAAATTAAACTCGTGGACGCCGACGGGACAATCCTCGATAACCCCGGCCAAACCGCCTTCGACTTTCCCGTATTGGAAGGACTTAGAATAGACCAAACCCCTTCTGACCGCGCTGAGCGCGTTGGTTTATACTGCAAATTTATGCGGGAGACCGCGCGCCAGATGCCGGCGACCGGCTGGATGATTTCCGAGGTACGATTAAACGACCCGGAGGATCTGCAGGTGCTCCTGGTCCGTGGCTCCGAAACCCTGCTGCTTCGCTTCGGGCGCCGGGATTTCTCGAGCCGTTTCCAGAATTTCCTGGCGCTCCTGCCGCAGCTTCAAAAGCACAGCGCCAAAATCGCATCCGTGGATCTGCGGTACGGGCATCAGGTGGTGGTCGAACCGGCCGCCGGGGAAAGTGCCGCTCCGACGAAGTCCGACGCGCCCTTGCAGAGCGGCACAGGGATTCGAGATTAGGGAAAAGGATAAGTTGGCGTGGTAACCAGAGAACAACCCATCGTCGGCATTGACGTGGGCAGCAGCAAAACCTGCGCCTTGATTGGCTATGCTAGCGAGGCGGGCAACCTTGAAATCGCCGGTTTTGGAGTGGGCGAATCCAAGGGATGGCGAAAGGGCATTATCGTCAACCTGGATGCTGCCGTCCTCGCCATCAAGAAGGCTGTGGAGGTGGCGGAAGGGGCGGCCGGTGTGGCCGTAGATTCGGCCTATATTGGGGTGGGCGGGCCGCACATACGTGGCGTCAATGCTCAGGGTGCAACGCTCGTGGCCAATCGTGCCCGCGGCGTCACTCAGGAAGACATTCGCCAAGCCGTCCGCGCCGCTCAAGGAGTGGCTTTGCCGCCTGACCGCGAACTGCTCCACGTGCTGCCCCAGGAATTCTCGCTCGATTCACAGGATGGCATTCGAGACCCGTTGGGCATGGTCGGAACGCGGCTGGAAGCCAATGTGCATTTGATTACCGCTTCCACCAGCGCATGGCAAAACGTCGTGAATGCCGTCAATAAGGCAGGGATTGAAATTCCGGAAGGGGGAACCGTTTTTGAAGCGCTGGCCAGCGCGGAGGCGAGCCTGAGCACCGACGAGCGCGAGCTCGGCGTGGCGATGGTGGACCTGGGAGCGGGCTCAACCGATTTGATCGTTTATTCTCACCGCACCGTCCGCTACACGGCATCCATCCCCATTGGTGGCGACCACTTCACTAATGACATCGCGGTGGGTTTATGCACCCCGATCCCGGAGGCGGAAAAGATGAAGCGCGCCTGGGGACAGCGTGACCCCTCCCAATCGGAGCCGGGTGCGCTCGAGGTGCAGAGCGTTGGTGAGCGTCCCGCCCGGGTGGTGAGTTACGCCAAACTCAATGAGATCATCGAGCCGCGCGCCCTTGAACTGCTGGAACTCATAGGGGCCGAGTTGCGGCGTTCCGGATATTTAGACCAACTGGGCGCAGGGATGGTGTTGACCGGCGGAGGCGCCCGCCTGGGCGGATTCGCCAGGTTGGCGGAACTGACGCTTTGCTTGCCGGTGCGCGTGGCGCGCCCCCTGGGTTTGGAGAAGACTCGCGTGGATTTGGCCGACCCGGCGTACTGCACCTTGGTCGGCCTGGTGGCTTATGGCAAGCGGATGCGGCTGCTTCGAGATTCACGGAACAAGGGATTGGTGGGAAAATTGTGGGGAGCATTGCGCGGGCCGATGGCCTGAAGAGGTCTCGAATGAGGGAAGAAGAGGAGTCATAATGGCCACTGAAAATCCAAAGGTCGCCGACATCCGAGTGGGCTTTTCCGACAACTTGCGGCGGGGCGCCAAAATCAAGGTGATTGGCGTCGGCGGCGGCGGCGGAAACGCCGTCAACCGCATGATTGCCGCCAAGGTGGAAGGCGTGGAATTTATGGCCGCCAACACCGACCTTCAGGCCCTGCAAGCTTCTCGCGCGCCCATCAAGATTCAACTGGGCGCCAAGCTGACCAAAGGGCTGGGCGCCGGCGCGAACCCCGAGGTCGGCCGCGCCGCCGCGCTCGAAGATACGGACAAAATTGTCGAGGCCCTCGAGGGCGCCGACATGGTCTTTGTGACCACCGGTCTTGGGGGTGGCACGGGCACGGGCGGCGCTCCGATTGTGGCCAGCCTGGCTCGCGAATTGGGCGCTTTAACGGTGGCCGTGGTCACCAAGCCTTTTGCGTTTGAGGGTAAGCGCCGCATGATGCAGGCCGAGCAAGGGCTCGGCGAGCTGAGCCAAGCCGTGGACACCGTGATTTGCATTCCCAACGAACGCCTCATGCAATACGTGGACAAATGCACGAGCTTCTTTGAGGCTTTTCGCATCGCCGACGACATCCTGCGGCAGGGCGTGCAAGGCATCTCCGACATCATCACCATTACGGGCATCATCAACCGCGACTTTGCCGACATCAAAACCATCATGGAAGGCATGGGCTACGCGGTGATGGGAACGGCGACGGCGCGGGGAGAGAATCGAGCCATTGAGGCCACCAACAAAGCCATCGCCAGCCCACTGCTCGAAGATGCTTCGATTAACGGCGCCCAGGGCATCCTGCTCAATATTACCGGCTCAAGCAAACTCACCCTGCACGAGGTCCATGAGGCTTCGACCATTGTTCAGCGTGCCGCCGCGGAAAATGCCAACATTATTTTCGGGGCCGTGCACGACGAGGCGATGCAGGATGCCGTGAAGGTAACGGTCATTGCCACGGGCATCAAGTCGGAGCGCATGGGCGTGAGGCCGGGCGCGGCGTTTTCTCCCGCGCTTCGCTCGGCGCAACAAAGCGTGAAGAACGCGCTCCTCAAAAAGGACAAGCTCCCGATAGAAGCCCCGCCGCAAAATGTGACCGCGCCTCTTCCCGAGGATGACCTCGACGTGCCCGCGTTTCTGCGGCGCCGCAAGCCGGGAGGCTAAGGGCTGCTGTTGCGCCTGCCCGCCCAAGGCGCGAGCCGACCAGAGAGCATGAGCCTCCAGTTCCGTCAACAAGTTCCCATGGGCCTTTCGTGCAAAGGGGATTTCCGGGCAGACTCGACATGAGTTCCGACGCCGAAAGCATCTCCGCTTCCTATCGAGTTTGCAGGCACATTGCGCGGGCCCACTACGAGAACTTCCCCGTAGCCTCGTGGCTGGTTGGGCGCGCCCGACGGGACGCCCTTGCTGCCATTTACGCTTTTGCACGGGTTGCAGACGATGATGCCGACGAACCCAAGGCGGGATGGACGGCGGAGACTCGGCTGGCCGCACTCGCTTCCTGGCGGGAGCGGCTGGTTCGTTGCTACGAAGGGGAAGCTTCTCATCCAATTTTTATCGCCCTTGCGGACGCCGCCCAAAAGTACAACCTCAGCCGCAAGCATTTTGAAGACCTGCTCTGCGCCTTTGAAATGGATGTTCGTGTGAGCCGCCATGCGGAGTTCGCCTCCGTCCTGAATTATTGTTCCTATTCGGCGAACCCCGTCGGGCGATTGGTGCTGGAGCTTTTTGGGCATCGGGATGCCGAGCTTTTCGCCCTCGCCGACCGCTTGACGACCGCGCTTCAGCTCACCAACTTTTGGCAAGATGCGGGGCAAGACCTTGAGCGCGGCCGGGTTTATCTGCCGCTCGCGGATTTGCATCGGTTTGACCTTTCGGTAGAAGGCCTGGCGGCCATTCACGCTGCGCCGGGTGAAAATCACGTCGCTTGGAGTCGCTGGCAAAAACTGATGGCTTTTGAAATAGCCCGCACTCGAACATGGTTTGAGGAGGGTTGGCCGTTGACGGAAAAAGTCGTGCCGGAGCTTCGGCGCCAACTGCGGCTCACCTGGCTCGGGGGTGTGACGATTCTTTCCCGAATAGAAGCCGTCGGGTATGATGTCTTCCGTCACCGCCCCAAGCTGAACGGGCTTGATTTCATCCGCCTTTACTTCCGGTCGGGCCGTGCGGAGAGGACGCAGCCGTGCTAGGCTTGGAGCTTATCGTCGCGCGGTTATGCAGCCATTCCGGCACCAGCCACGCTTAGCAAGCTCCCGCGACACGAATTTCTACTATTCATTCGTTTTTCTTCCGAAGCACAAGCGGCAGGCATTGGAGGCGGTGTACGCATTTGCACGTCGCTGTGACGACGTGGTTGATAGCCAGCTTTCTCTCGTCGAGGCCGAGCGCGCCCTCGCGGCCTGCCAAGCGGACCTCGACCGGTGTTACGAGCGGGCCGAACGACCAGCCAAAGAGGCTTCTTTACCCTCTCGGATAGCCTCGCTGACGGAAGCCGTGGCGCGTTTCCATATCCCTCGCCAGCTTTTTGACCAGCTCATCGAGGGCATGCGGATGGACCTTGTCCCGCGGCGCTATGATACCTTCGACGACCTGCTCGTCTATTGCCATCGGGTCGCTTCGAGCGTCGGGCTGATGACGATAGAGATTCTTGGCTACCGAACCGCGCGCGCGCGGGACTACGCCCTACATTTGGGCGTAGCGCTTCAACTCGTTAATATTTTGCGGGACTTGGGCGAGGACGCGGCGCGCGGGCGAATTTACCTGCCGCTCGAAGACCTCAGACGCTTTGGCGTCGAGCCCGAGAGCCTTTTGCAGGGCGAATTCGAGGGGGACTGGGAAGGTTTGGTTCAGTTTGAGGTGGAGCGCGCGCGCGCTTCCTTCGAACAGGCTCGACAATCGTTGCCGCGCGAGGATCGCCGCTCGTTGCGTGCGGCGGAGATGATGGCCGCGATTTACTGGCGGATTCTGCGCCAGATTAGGGGGGCCGGACCGCGGGTTCTGCGCCAGACAATCCGCCTTTCACGGTGGACCAAGTTCCGAACTGCCGCTTCTGTGTATCTCGGATTAGAGTGGTACAAGCCGCAGCGGGAGGCTTAGCCGCGCAAGCCATCCTTCCGCAGAGGGAGTTCGCATCCATCAAGCCGGCTCGGAGCGGCAAGGGACGAGATAACGGAGCTGTGCATCTTGGCTGAAGAGATTCTCATTCTCGGCGGAGGGTTTGCGGGTCTAGCGGCAGGCGTGGCGCTCGCCGAAGCGGGTCGGCGCGTTCGTCTGCTCGAGCAGAGTCAGCATTGGGGGGGACGGGCGCGATCGTTTCGTGACGCGGTGACGGGCATGGCGCTCGACAACGGGCAACATGTGCTGTTGGGTTGCTATCACCGCACGCTGCGCTTTCTCGACACGCTTGGCACGCTCGAGCGTATTCGTTTCCAACCGCGGATGACGCTTCATTTTATGGAGCGCGGCGGACGCTTGTCCGTCGTCCGCTGCCGGAACCTTCCGGCGCCTTGGCATCTCTTCGCAGGAGTGCTTGCCTCCGACGCCTTTTCATGGCGCGAAAAGAGAGAGGTGCTGCGGCTGGGACGTTCCCTCCAGAGGCGTGCAGGGACAAGCCTCGACGGTGACGAACCTCCGCTAGCGAAAATGACCGTGGCCGAGTGGCTGCAATGCCTCGGGCAATCCGACCGCGTGCGGCGCAATTTTTGGGATTTGCTCTGCATTGCAGCCATGAACGAGGACCCCGACATCGCCACGGCAGACATCTTTGCGCGCGTATTAAGCCGGGCGCTGTTTCAGTCGTCGGCCGATTCCCGCATCGGAATTCCCGCCGCCGGTTTGAGCGATTGCTATGCCGAAGCTGCCGCGAGCTTTCTTGTTGCTCACGGCGGCGTGGTGGAGCTGGGGAAAAGCGTCGCCGGGTTGAGGGTCCAGGGTGACCAGGCGACGGGTGTTTATTTGGCAGGCGGTAAAATCCTGGAGGCTACCAAGATTATCAGCGCCGTCCCATGGTATGGGTTGCTCCGATGGCTGCCGCCGAGCCTGGCGGCGCATCACTTTTTCGGCGGGATTGCCAAGCTCAAACCCGCGCCCATTGTATCCGTCTATTGTTGGTTCGACCGCCCTATCACCCATCTCGACTTTGTGGGTCTGCGAGGGACCACGTTTCAATGGCTCTTCAACAAGAATAAAATCTTGGCTGAATCCGCCCTCGGCGCTTCCGACCCTAAGCTGTTTCTGGTTTCCCTGGTTTTAAGCGGCGCCCATGCCCATCTTCACCGCACCCGTGAGGATTTAGCCGGGACGGCGGTTCGTGAGGTGGGCGAGGTCTTTCCGGAAGCGCGCGCGGCGCGTCTGGTGCGCTCGCTGGTGCTTAAGGAGCCGTTGGCAACCTTTTCCCCCGCCCCGGGCGTGGAGGCGCTGCGTCCGGCTTGCCGAACGCCTCTGCACGGATTTTACTTGGCGGGCGATTGGACCGCCACGGGACTTCCCGCCACTATTGAAGGGGCGGTTGAAAGCGGGTACACTGCCGCAGATGCGGTTCTCCAAGAAGCTTGAGAAGTCTAAGGGGGGAACGTGAATTCCAACTCGAGTGGAAGACGTGCGCTGACGGTGGCGATCATCGCGGCCGCGGCCATTCTGGGAACGTTATTCTTAATTTTGCGGGGGCCGAAAGCGCCATCGCGTTTCTCGGCCGTGGAAGCACGCCCGCAGCCGTCGCAGCCAACGCCCACGGAGGTTGCGTCCCGCGACCCTCGCCTGCGGGATGCCTGGCGCTTCAATCGGGCTGGATGGGTTTACGTCCATTTGCAAGGGCCGCCGGCCACCATTGGATTCCAACATGGCTACCTGCTGGCCCCGGAGATCGAAGACGCGTTCCATGCCGTCCGGTTCGATGACGTTCACGGCTCGCACCATGACTGGCAATTCTTTCGTCATGCGGCCCGCCAGATGCTCTGGCCGAAGATTGATCCTGAGTATCAGGAGGAGTTGAAAGGCATTGTCGCCGGCCTTCGCGCCCACGGCGTGACCGACATAGACCTGGACGACATCGTCGCGCTCAATGCGTTTCAGGAGCTGCCCTATTACTACGTTCCTTGGTACGACCAACAGCACAAGATTCCAGAGAAGCCTCCGATCC
>JAKASC010000070.1 GCA_021828245.1 Acidobacteriota bacterium | reverse complement strand
GGATTTGGAGCGCTTTCATGCCAAATATTTTCGTCCCGCCAACACCGCTCTCGCGGTCTTGGGTGACGTGACGCCGGAGGAGTGCAAGGCATTAGCTGAAAAATATTTTGGCGGATGGGTCGGAAGGGAAATGGCGGCCGTAAAAATGCCGTCGAACCGGCAGGCAAAGCCCCGGCACGAAGTCATCCTGATTAACCAACCCGGTGCCGCTGAAACCGAGATTCGCGTGGGGTTCCCCGGCATCCCGCGGTCGAGCCCTGAGTATCCCATTCTCACGGTGGCCAATGAGGCGTTGGGAGGCCCGGCGGGCAACCGGCTGTTTTTCGAACTGCGGACGCGCCGCGGCCTGGCCTACAGCGCGTCGAGCCGTTTGCGCTGTTATCGTTGGCTCGGCGCGTGGATCGCCAAGACCTCCACGCGCAGCTCGGAGGCCGCGCGCGCCGTCACGGAAATGATGGCCCAGATTCAGCGGCTTCGCTCTCGGCCCGTCGGTCGGCCGGAACTGCACATGGCTCAAAATTATCTCGTGGGACATCTTGCGCTGCGGTTTGAACCGCTTAATGGCATTGCCGCCCATTCTCTGGAGCTTATTCTTTACAACATGCCGCTCGATTATTGGCGCACGTACGCCGGCCAAATCCGAAGCGTTCGGCGGCGGGACGTCCGGCGCGCCGCGGCGCAGCTCTTGCGGCCAAAAGATGATGTGGTCGTGCTGGTCGGCAACGTTGCGGGCGACGTCCAAGCGATGAGAAGGTTCGGGCCGGTGCGGATGATTCCGCTCAACCGGCTGGACCTGGGCGCGCGCGATTTCGAGTCCGGCCGGGACACGCTGGCCGCAGGCCATCGCCATTGGCGTTAAATCTTCGAGGGGCGGAGCGCCGACCCGCGCCGAGCTTAACCTCTTGAAGCGGGATGGCTTCGCGCCAGGAAAACCATGACCCTCCGAAAACAAGTCGCGGTTCTTATCGGCGGTTCGGTGGCCTGTACGGCGATCGCGGAAGCGATAGTGCTGGCCGAGGTTCATTTGAATCCGTGGCGGGTGGCCGCGCTACTCGAATCGTTCGCACTGGTCCTAATGGGCTTTGTGGCGCTGGCCCATTCGGGTTTTGTGCGGCAGCTTCGGCACTGGGCGGTTCGCTCGGCCACGATGGCCTTCGCCATGCCGTTGATTCTGCTGATTCCATACTTGGTTCTGGCGTTAGCAACGCAGACTTTCTCCTGGCTCGCGGTCGTGAAACTGTTTCTCTATATTGCGATTCCCACGCTTCTGCTGATGCCGGACCGTCTGCACGGAAGGGAAGCTGCGAGTTGGAGGGATTTTGCGGCGATGGCGGCCTTGGCCGTGCCGGTGCCGTCCGGCTGGTTCAATGGCATATGGATTTGGCCCCAGGACATGTACGTCTTTCGTCCGCTGTTTTGCGTTTGCGTGGGGGCGTACGGATTTTTGGTCATCCGGAATTTGCAGGACGTTGGCTATCGGCTGTGGTTTAGAAAGCGCGACTTGGTGGATGCCGCCGCGAACTACGTTGCCTTTGCCATCATCGGGATTCCGCTAGGGCTGGCGTTGCGCTTCATCCACCCGCACTTGCAGCACGTCAGTCCCTGGAACTTCGCGCTGAGCCTGATGGGCGTTTATCTGACGGTGGCCATCCCGGAAGAGTTGCTCTTCCGCGGAATTCTGCAAACCTTTCTTGGCAAAACCCTGCGCACCACGCACCCGCAGCGCGACGCCTTGATTGTTGCCTCGGTCATCTTTGGCCTCAGCCATCTTCATCACGCCCCGGTGCCCAATTGGCGATACGCCATCATGGCCACGGTGGCCGGTCTGTTTTATGGCAACACGTTCAACACCCGGCGCCGAGTTTCTGCCTCGGCGCTGACGCATTCCTTGGTGGATACAACTTGGCATTTTTGGTTTTGACGCAGAGGTGCTCGTCAGGCCGAACGGGCCCCGGGGCCGATTAGGCCCTGCGTTCTGCTCACTGGATGGCGTGAAACCCCGCCTGCGTGTAGAATCCATAAGGTTGGAATTCTCTTGAAAGGAGCTTTCACATGAGACGCTATGTCATCGGGCTATCGGCCCTGGCGCTGGCCCTGGGATCCACGGGACTGCTTCAAGCCCGTTCGAGGAGGGACAAGAAGATGCCCATGGCGGGTGTCTGGCATTGTGTGGCCCTCGGCATGCCCAACGGCGACGTGCCCTTCACGCTGCATCTCCATCAATCCGGGAAAACGGTCACGGGTTGGGTCTCTTCATCGCTGGGCGATGCGGACATCACCACCGCGAGCTTCAAGAATAAAAAGCTTGAAATTCACATTGACACCGACCAGGCCAACTACATGATTATCGGAAAATTATCCCACGGTAAACTCGCCGGCCGCTGGTCCGACAACCAAAATGAAAAAGGAACCTGGAAAGGCCACCGAGTCGCCGCAACCCCTCAAAGCCAGTGAGGAGGTCAGGGCGGTGAGCGAGGCCCAGCTTTTGCCCTTAGCTTCTAGTTAACATAATATACCTTATCAGACGTTGAAAATATGCAGCCAAACGCCCTGCGGGGCGCGCGGCGGGCAGTTCCTTGAAGTTGACGGTAACTTCATTCTTCTCAATAAGTTAACAATGGGAGCCGATCTTAAAATGCAAACGAGAACCGAGCACGACTCACTGGGTGATGTCAAAGTACCTGCGGGCGCCTTCTATGGTGCCCAAACCACGCGAGCGGTTGAGAATTATCCCATCAGCGGCTATCGGGCGCATCGCACGCTGATTCGGGCTTACGGCTTGCTGAAGTTGGCCTGCGCCGAAACGAACGTCAAACTGGAAATGATTCCGCGTCGTATCGGGCGGGCCATCGAACGCGCCGCCCAGGATGTCATCGAAGGGCGGCTCGACGAACATTTTCCGGTGGACGTTTACCAGGCGGGCGCCGGCGTCAGCTTCCACATGAACGTGAACGAGGTCATCGCCAACCGGGCGATCTGGTATTTAACCGGCCGGCGGATGACGAAATTGGGAGACTACCGCATCGTCCACCCCAACGACCACGTCAACTTTGGCCAGTCCACCAACGACACTTTCCCGACGGCCATGCGCTTGGCGGCGCTTTTGCAACTGGAGGAGTTCTACCCGGCGCTCGAAGAGTTGGAAGCCGCATTCTTGAAGAAAGGAAAAGAATTCGACGGCATTTTGAAGAGCGGACGAACACACTTGCAGGACGCCGTTCCGGTGCGGCTCGGGCAGGAATTTACGGCTTACGGCATGGCGTTGCGGCAGGCGCGGGAGAATATCCGGGAAAACGCGCGCTCTCTCGCGGAGCTGGGCATTGGCGGGACCGCGGCGGGCACGGGGCTCAACGCGCATCCCAAGTTCCGGTTTCTGGTGGTGAAGCGCCTGGCGCAACTGACGCGGCTGCGATTGAAGCCGGCCGCCGACCTGCGCGCGGCCATGCAGTCGCAATTTCCCCTGGCGGCGGTTTCGGGCGCGCTGCGCAACCTGGCGCTCGAACTGATTCGCATGGCCAACGATTTGCGCCTGCTGACCAGCGGCCCGCTGACCGGTTTCAATGAGATCGTCTTGCCGGCGCTCCAGCCGGGCTCGAGCATCATGCCGGGAAAGGTGAATCCCGTCATGGCCGAACTGCTCGATATGGTGGCCTTCCAAGTGGTGGGTTGCGATACGGCGGTGGCGCTGGCCGTGCAGGCCGGGCAACTCGAACTGAACGTCATGATGCCGGCAATGATTTGGAATGTTTTGCACGCCCTGGAGATTTTGAAGAATACTTGCCGAGCGGTGGCGCGGCGCTGCGTTTTGGGCATTCGCGCCAACCGGGAGGTTTGCGAACGGTACGCCCACCTCTCGCCTTCGATCGCCACGGCGCTGAATCCCGTGATCGGCTATTCTCGCGCAGCCGAAATTGTGAAAAAATCGCTGGCGACCGGCAAGACGATTCCCGAGGTCTGTCTGGAAGAAAAGGTTTTGACCCAATCGGAACTCGACCGGATTCTCGATCCGTATCGCATGACGGAACCGGGTTTGCCTCCGAAGAAGGCTTGATATCAAGCCTTTGCGGCGCAAACCTCGGGACTGAGCAGGAGGAGTGATGGAACTTTATCGGGGTGCATATCAGATTGCGTCGCTTTACGGAGGGCGGAATCTCTACCAGTACCTCTTTGTCGGGCGGAACACCGTGCTGGCGGATACGGGCATTCGCTCGACGCCCGAGAAGGTAATTTTCCCTTATCTTGAGCGGCTGAAACTGAAACCGGAGAGCATCACGCTCGCCGTTACGACGCACGCCGACCTGGACCATCAGGGCGGCAATAGCGCCATCAAGCGGATTTCACCGGGGACGCTTGTGGCCTGCGGCGAGGCGGATCGGCCGCTCGTAGAGCATCCTCAGACGCTCTATGACCGGCGCTACAACCACCTGAAGGCGGAGCACGGGGTGGCGCTTGAGGAGAAGGCTTCGCCGGATGCGGGCGAACCCTGCAAAATGGACTTGACCTTTGCCGGCGGGGAAAAAATTCGTCTCAAGGACGATTGGAGCCTCGACGTGCTTCACTTGCCCGGCCACTCGCATGGGCATTTGGCGCTGTACGACGCGCTCGCCCGCGCGGCGTTCACCGGCGACGCGGTGCAAGGCAGCGGCTGCCCCAAGGCCACCGGCGGGATTGCGATTCCCGTGACCTACTATTACGTGGATACGTATCTGGCGACGATTCGGTATCTCGAAACGCTGGAGCTCGATGCTCTCTACACGGGCCATTGGCCGGCGATGCGAGGCGAGGAAATCAAAGACTTCTTCGCCGATTCGCGCCGCACCGTCGAGTTCTTCGATCGGGTCATCCTCGCAAGTCTCAAGAAGTCGCCGAGCGGGCTGAGCATGAAGGATTTGGTCGCCGCCTGCGCTGAGGCGGCCGGAGACTGGCCGAGCGACGGTCAAATCTTGGCCATGTTTCCCATCAAGGGTCACATGGACCGCCTGGAACAGCACGGGAAGGTTCGTCGCCTGGCGGAAGCGCGGCCGCACCGCTGGGTCGCCCGCGAAGCGTGAAGCAACGCCGGTGGCGGGCTGAGCGATAGAGTTCGCTTCCCTGCCGCTTCAAGCCGCTTTGGCGACCGAGGTGGGAATTCGAGCGATGCGGCGAACCAAATCATCCTGCTCGCCGACATTTTCCGCGCCGATGGTCATGGCGTCGAGGATGCCGAGCGAAAGCGCGTAGGAAAGCGCTTCATCCTGCCGATGGCGCAAGTCCCCTTGCCCGAGGATTTTCATTCCCACCACGCCTTTTCCCGCCGCCTTCATTTGTCGCAGCACGCCGGCGACGGTGGCCGGGGCGGCGTCCATGTGCGCGCCGATGGGATTCATGCGAGCCAAATCCACCTCGACCCAGGGCGACGCGGCGGCGGCGCGCAGCGCGCCGAGGGTGTGGCACGAGCAGCCGTGAGCGCGGATAATTCCCTTCTCTTTCGCCTCCGACAGCACGTCCATCGTGGCGCGGTAACGAGTGGTCCAGTCGGGCGATTGCATGTCGTGCATCAGCAGGATGTCAATGTAATCGGTCTGCAACTGACGGCGGAAGCTGTCGAGGTCACGGCGCATGCCGGCCGGGTCGCGCGAATCGGATTTGGTCAGCACCGTAATCTTTTCGCGCGGCAACCGCTTGAGCGCGAGGGCGATGGCGGGCTGCGAGCCGTAAGAACCGGCGGAGTCAAAAAAGCGGAGGCCGTGCTCCTCGTATCCGTGGACCAAGAGATCCGCTAAGCCTTGCAGCCCCAGTCGCGTCTGATGCGAATGGCCGCCGTAACCCATCGTTCCGGTGCCGCACGCCAAACGGCTGGTTTGGATTCCCGTCGCGCCGAGCGTGACCGTGTCCGAAGCGCTGAAATTGCGTGCGGGAGCCTCCGCCCCCTGTAACCACGGGAAAGACTTTGAGCCGAACCAGAGGGCGCCCGCGCCGCCCGCGGCCTTGAGGAAAAATTCCCGTCGCTTCATGGAATCACCTCCGGCGGAAGCCCGATGCGGAGCGTTGGCGCCTCCGTCAGCTTTGTCTCCCCTTTTGGCCAACTCTACGCGCCAACCGGGTGGTTTGCAAGGCGGACGCTTTTCCCGCGCTTCGAGATCAAGGGCGCGAGGCTGCAAGGCGCCGGCTGCACCCTCGCCTGTCGCCGTTTGGAAACGGCTTCAGCATTCCCCTGCGCCGGGGTCCTTCGCGAGTCGCTTCTTGACGTCGGCGATAATCTGCTGGCCGTGGAAGCGGCCGTTCTCGATGAAAATTTCGTTGGTGTGGCGGCCGGAAAGAATGACGCCAGCCAGATAAACGCCGGGCACGTTGCTTTCAAGTGTCTTGGGGTTTGATTGAGGCCGAGAGGTTTTGGGATCAATCTGCACGCCCACGCTTTCCAGAAAAGTGAAATCGGGATGATAACCCGTGAGCGCAAAGACAAAATCGTTTTCGAGTTGAACCTTTCCGTTCGGCGTTTCGACGCAGATCCATTGCGGCGCAATCTCCTTGACCGCTGAGGAGTACAAGGCGCGGATGGAACCTTCTTTGATGCGATTCTCGATGTCGGGGCGAATCCAATACTTGATGTGGCGGCTGAGTTCCGGCTCGCGGTGAATCAGCGTGACCTCGGCGCCGTGGCGGAACAGGTCGAGCGCCGCAATGGCCGCCGAATTGGCCCCGCCGATGACGGCAACCTTCCGCTGGAAAAAGGCGTGCGCCTCGCCATAGTAATGCGAAACCTTGGGCAGATCTTCGCCGGGAATGCCCATGCGGTTGGGAATGTCGTAGTAGCCGGTCGCCAGAATGACCTTGCGAGCCTTGTGGACGAGCGGCCGGCCGGTGGCGGGCTGCGTCTCAATTTCAAAATTTCCATCTGCCCCGCGAACGGCCAGGACGCGTTCGTGATAGCGAATCGGAACGCGGTAATGCTCGGCGACGCGGCGATAATATTCGAGGGCTTCGGTGCGCGTAGGCTTGAGATTGACGCTCGAGAACGGAATGTCGCCGATTTCCAGTCGCTCCCGCGTAGTGAAAAAAGTCATGCCGGGCGGATAGTTGAAGAGTGAATTCACCAGGCAGCCCTTTTCAATGACGAGCGTTGCAAGCCCGGCGCGCAACGCTTCAATAGCGCAGGCCAAACCGGTGGGCCCTCCACCAACTACGAGCACATCCAGCGTCGGTGACATTCCGCGTTCGACTCCAACCCGTGACCGGACAGCCGCAGGCCCCTTTCCCAGAAAAGGCTTACTGCGACGCCCCGCCGCTCGGTTCATTTGAGCTTGTTCCAAGTTCCATCACTTTGAACTCAAGGCGTGGGGAGCAGTTTTGAGGGGCTAATGGATTGTTTCAATTCTCTGGTTGTCCGGGCCCTCCAAAGGTCCCTCAACCACTCAAACTTAGTTAGTTTATCACGGCCATACTTCTCTGTTAAGTCAGCGTTCCCGGCTATGAAGCTGAGGGTAGTTACGGCGCCTTGGAGGACGCCTCTGTGAGCCTGTCCCAAAGAATGGCGTTATTCCCGTCGCAGAAGCGTTCGCGGAATACGTTGGTGAAGTCATCGAGCACTAGCTCGTAACGCGACATAAATTCGTCGTTACGTTCTTTGGCCTTATAACCAATCGGTTCGATAATTTTCACGTAGAGTTGGGGATCACCGGATATGAACTCCCAAAAGCGCTGGCCACAAAGCTTGGTGTAGTCACCTTTGTGCTCGTTTTTCCTTGGTTGCTTTCCGTAGCAGCAGCCATTGACGCACTCAACCGGCAGGGCGCCTGGGTTTTGGGCATAGACCTTTTTTGCAGCCTTGAAATCCTCGCGCATCTTTTTGATTTGGCTGCTGTTGCCCCAGGCCGGCCCAGATTTGATCGCTACGAGATAACGCCGTCCGTCCTTCTCGAACTCCAGATCAATGCCGGGGGCGATGGATTTCCCGTATGCGCGGTAGGCTTTCCTCGCAATGAAGATCGCCAGCCCTTCAAGAAACCCACCCAGGATCGTTTCTTCCTGCGACGACAGAAAGGCGTCAAGAACGGCCTTAACCAGCTCGCGCGGAGTCGTCAGCCCTTTCGCTCTCAGCAAATAGGGATTCTTGCTTTGCAACACCTTCAGTAATTCGAGCTTTTTCAGGCGTTCCAACTTGGCTGTGTGAAAGTCGGGGATGTGGTGCTTGACGTAATCCGCGATTTCCTTTTGGGTCACGGCTGGCATGATGTTCCTCTTCCGCATCGGCGAGGTATTTTTTCGCTAGCGCGACATATTGCGGCACATTGTCAATTCCAACCGAGTTGCGTCCCAGCTCGCGCGCCACGAGATTCGTCGTGCCGGACCCTGTGAAGGGGTCCAGAACCCAATCGCCCGGCTCCGTAAACAGTTTGATGAACCACTCCGGCAGGGCTTTCGGAAACGTCGCCGAGTGACCTTTGTTCGCGCATTCCGTCGCAAAGTGGAGAACGTTCGAGGGATAGGCCATATCGCGCCCCAACCAGTTGGCAATGTTCTTGCCGAAGCCGGAAGCAACGCGGGACTCGAAACGGACCACGTCGTTTTTCCCGAGCCTCTTCAGTCGCGTTTTAGCCCACTCGCCCATCGGCACCATCACCTCGCGCTGGAACATCTTGAAGTGGCGCGTTTTGTTGAACTGGAGACAGCGTTCCCAGGCGTCCCGGAACCGGTTCGGCCATCGGCCCGGGTGACAGTTGCGTTTATGCCAAATGAATTCCTCCGTCCAAAGCCAGCCCTGCTTCCGCAGAGCCAGGATCAATTCGATGACGTAAACGTGGCGCTCACCGCGTTCAGCCTTTTCCTTGATATTGAGAATGAAGGTCCCGCTGGGCTTGAGCACTCGGCGGAATTCCGCGCTTCGCTCCAAAAACCACGCGACGTAATGTTGCGGCTTGATGCCCCCGTAGGTCCTGGCACGCTGGTCAGCGTAGGGCGGCGACGTGACGATAAGGTCAAACGTATCGTCTCCGAAGCGTTGCAACACCTCCCGGCAATCGCCGCAGATAATCTCGGTCGTGAGCACGTTCAGCGGAGTTTCCGTTCTAAGGGCCATCCATGCGCCGCGGCCCGTACGCCGAGGCGAACATCGCACGAGCCGGATCCCTTGTCAAGCGACTAGCTCCCGAAATCCCACCGCGGCACCTCAGGTGGTTTCGGTCTCGAGTGCTTCGATAATGCGGCGAAGGGCCTGGATAACTTCTTCGCGGTCAACCTCGGTTTTGCGGAACTGCAAGGTCAGCTTGAATTCCTTGGCCGGTGGGACAAAGCGGAAGACCGCGGGCCGAGATTTTTTATCGGGATGCCGCTCTTCGCGCGCCTGCTCCCGATTGAGCATCCCCAGGGCAAAGCGGCGGATGACATCGCGCATTTTCGCTTCGGAGGGCTGGCGAGCCACCTGCAGCAGTTGCGATTTGGAGAGGACGCCGCTCTCAATGCACAGCGCCTTGATTGCGTCCGGAATCAGGCGCAAGCTCAACAGCTCGCTGATGGAGGAGCGCGACTTGCCGATTTTTTGGGCAATCTGCTCGTGTGTCAGGCCAAAGCGGTCGGCGAGCGCCTGAACGCCGTCGGCTTCTTCGAACGGCGTCAGGTCCTTGCGCTGGATGTTTTCGATCAGAGCCAGCTCCAGGGACTCAACGTCATCCACATCCTTTTCAATGCACGGCAACTCGGCCAGGCCGGCCGCTTTGGCGGCGTGGTAGCGGCGCTCGCCGGAAATAATCATGTATTGATCGGTTTCGGGAAGGTGGCGCACCAGCAAGGGCTCGAGCACGCCCTTCTCCCGAACCGATTCAATGAGGCTGCGCAGGTCACCCTTGTCCTTGCGCGGCTGCTCGGCGTTCGGCCGAATTTCCTCGATGGGAATCATGCGGCCGATGGCGGCGCCGCTGCGCGAAATGATCTCTTCCACATAGTGGGCGTTGTGCCGCATCTTAACCGCGACGGGTAGTCCGGCTCGTCTAACTGACACGT
>JAKASC010000069.1 GCA_021828245.1 Acidobacteriota bacterium | reverse complement strand
CTCACAGAACTGTATTGCTACAGCTCCGTTTTCTCGTTCGACTTGCATGTGTTAGGCACGCCGCCAGCGTTGATTCTGAGCCAGGATCAAACTCTCGTTTGAAACTTGGCTTGCGAACCGACCGTCCTAGGATCCTCTTTCGAGTACCCGGGACTCGTTCGCAGGATAAATTTGGAGCACTCCCCCCTGTGGGAACAGAGGGAAGTTTCCCGCCCTATCCCTTACCGCCGGGATCGGGCGAGTCGCTCAGCGTGGCATCGAACCTCGTGGGCGCCCAGGAGATTGCGCACTCGCGTGCTCTCTCTGCTGCGCGCTGAGGCTCCATGCCTTGACGTGGCTTGCTCAACTCAATTGTCAAAGAGCGGATTATTCCAGCTTCCGCCGGAACCCCGTTCTGGGGACGATCCGCCAACCTTCATCGGCGGATACTCTGGAAGACTTACTTCTTCGAGAGCAATTTCTTAATCTACCGAAACCTTCCGATAATGTCAAGAGACGCACGAAAATTTTTCCTTCCACGTGCCAAGCTGAACTTGCCCTCATTCTTGAGAGGTTCAGCCCAGGTAAGCCGGGCGGGATTTTATCCCTGTCCGGCTGATGCGGGAGGACAATCTGCGGCGCCGAGGAGGCGGTATCATGCACTGGACCTCATCGAATAAGAGCCTCTGAACCCTTGAAGGCGGCCGCCTCGAAATAGCAGAAACTTTATCAATGCATAAAACCGCCTCACTCCTGAACGTTCGAGTGAGGAGGTGAAACCTTTAAGGGGACCTAACATCCAATGATTACGGCGGCACCGGTTGCGCGAATTATCGTCAACCTCTCGCCGCGACGAGGCGGTACGCAAACCACCCTCGATGGCGACAGTTTCACAGCCTTCAAGCATGGCCGTGAGGATGCTGTTTTTCCGCTGATGACCAAGATTGGCGAACGCGCTTCCCTTGATTGTAAAGGATGCGAATGTCCGGTGTGCAAATGGGCTCGAGCGGTGTGGAGCATCATTCTCGGCTATGGGTTATTGATTCGAGGGCCGGCGACAGGAGCCAATTTGACCGCTCATCCGTTTCGACGCGAACCGAACAAACCTGCCCAATCTTTTTTCGATCGAGCCGAGAGTGGACGGTTAACGTGGGGTTTCCAGCTTGGCTTTGGTATGGAAGAAGCTCCGCCGCACGATATCTCCCACGTCAAGCTCTTGGTGGCTCAGCCGCAGATTGGGTATGTAGCATGGAATTCTCCGCGCTCCCATCTGCCATTCAAGGAATTTGAAATTGTTAATGAGGGAATCTTCGGAAACGCCGTTCATCCGGGGGGAAGAATGACTGGAGATGCCTTGTTGCTGCGCTTCGATGGACGGCCCCACGGGAATACGGTTCCCTTTTTAGACCTTGGCGGCGGCGTTATGGATACGGATCTGCCGAGGCATGCTGTGGAGCTTTCCGGGTCCACGCAATTCATGCCCCAAGGCGGCATCGGCGTAGAGCATTTCTTCGCTCCCGGACGGGCTTGGGTCATCGAGTATCGCTTCATCCATATCTCTAACGCCGGCCTTCAAGAACCCAACGCGGGATTCAACGGCAGCGAGATAACTGTCGGCCTTCGCTGGCTGAGGCAACCGGGGCCGTTGCCGGTTCGGCTGGCGACTTGTCGGCATCGCGATCCATTCGATTTTCTTTTCGGTTGGAGGCGCACCAAAGCAGCGGATTCTGGACAACTTTCTTATGGAGGTAATTAATGGACGCAAGAAAGCCTTTTTACCGACGAGGGAGGCAAGTGTCATGAAGGACGTCTTGATTAAGATGCGGCGGTCTTGGCTGGCGATCCTTATCCTGGGCTGGAGTGTTTCCGCTTTCGCGCAAACGTTTCAGGGAAGCATCACGGGGATTATCACCGACCCAACCGGGGCGGTGATTGCGGGCGCGCGAGTCACGGTCACGGAAACGGATCGCGGCCTTAGTTGGAGCACAACCTCGCACGGCGACGGCACTTACACCATGGCGCTGCTTCCGCCCGGCAAATACCAACTGAAGGTGGAAAAGCCGGGTTTTAAGACCATCCTTCGCGGGCCAATTAATCTCACTGTTAATCAGCACCTGGAAGTGGACCTTCGGATGCGATTGGGTTCTGAGAAGACGACCATCCAGGTAAAGGGCACATCGCCGATCCTAGACACGCAAACCTCTTCGATGGGCGCGACACTGTCCGAGCAGCAGGTGGACCAGCTTCCACTCAATGGCCGGCAATTTCTTGAGCTGGCATTGCTCGCCCCGGGGGTGACGCCGGGAACGCCAGGCTCCCGAATAAGCGATCGCGGCGGTGCCATAGACGTGGACGGCTTGCGGAGCTCCATGAACTCCTACTGGCTGGACGGCTTCGATGACACTGCCATTGGCGTCGGCCAGTTCACCGTCGCGCCTCCGCTCGATTCCGTGAAGGAGGTTCGCATGGAGACGGGCGTTTACGATGCCAAGTTTGGCGCGCATGCCGGGGCGCAAGTGAACATTATCACCAAGTCCGGGACGAATGCATTTCATGGCTCGGCCTACGATTATTTGCAAAACACTCATCTGGATGCCAGGAACTTTTTCGACCCGGTGCGGCCGCCAGCGCATCGCAACCAGTTTGGCGCCACGTTGGGCGGGCCGATTATCCTGCCGGGCGTTTACAACGGGGTGAATCGGAGTTTCTTCTTTTTGGCCTACGAGGGAACGCGCGACTTGCGCTCGTTTTTCAATCAGGCTCGGGTTCCCACTCTGGCGGAGCGGACGGGCGATTTCTCCGACTTGCTCGCTCCCAATTGTGCCGTCAAGACGGTGCTCCTCAATCCGCTGGCGCTGATGCAGGGACAGATCCAACCTTTTACCAATATCAACCAGGTCTTGCCGAGCCCGGATCCGGTCGGCCAGGCGATGGTGAATCTCTATCCTCGGCCCAACCTGGCGGGCGCAATTTGCGGTGCTCCGAATTATGTTGCCCAAGTCAACCGGAAGATTTACACCGACGATTATTTTGGCCGGGTGGACCATCGTTGGGGCGTCAGCAACAGCGCCTTTTTCCGCTATAACCTCAACCGCGCCAACCAATTCTTTCCCCCCAACACGAGCCCTCGTGCAGCCAGCACGCCTCTTCCCGGATTTGGGACCTTCTCGCACGACGAATTCCAGATGGCCGGCGTGGATTGGACGCATACGTTTTCGCCGAGCCTGATGAATGAGCTCAAGCTCGGCTATAACCGCTGGCAAATCCGCGATGACAACCAAGATGAGGGCAACCCCATCGCCAAGCAACTCGGCCTTCAGGGCTTGCCGACGGGCAGCCCGTTGGTAACCGGTTATCCGACGCTGAATTTTGCCGGCTACGCTGGGCTCGGCTCGAACAACACCGACCCACAAGGGGGGGCGGTGAACACCTTCCAGTTGGCCGACACGATTACCGAAGTTCATGGCAACCACACGCTCGCTTACGGCGTGGATCTTCGCACCGTGGAACGAGGCAATTTCATAGTGGACACTCTGGTGCGGGGAGAATTTGATTTCACGGGGCTGGTCACCGGCGGATTGGGTCAGATTTCCCCGCAAGTCGCGCAGCAATTGGGATGCGCTTCTCCGACTTGCGTGCTGGGGAACGGCGTGGCGGACGCGCTTTTAGGTCTTCCGACCGACTGGCTGGGAGGATTCCAGCAGTACATTTCCGGGCACTTGGGCGAATATGACTTTTTCGGGCAAGACACCTGGAGAATTACGTCGAAGCTGACGCTCGACCTCGGGCTCCGTTACGAGTACAAGGGGCTCTCCACCGACCGACAGAACCATTTCGCCAACTTCGATTTCAACAAGGGGCTGCTGATGGTGGCGGGTACCAAAGCCGTCACGCTCGAGAGCTTCGACCCGGCCACGGGTCTTTTTGTCCCCGTGGGAACGGAGTCGCTGGGAGGGCCCGGCGAGAACCGCTCGCTCCAATATCCTGACAAAGATGATTTTGCGCCGCGCTTCGGGCTAGCTTGGCAACCGTTTGGCAGCACCCGCACGGTACTGCGAGGTGGTTACGGCATCTATTACAGTCAGCCTTCCGGCGATGTCTTCTTCATGAAAGCGTCCAACCCGCCCTTTGTGAGGCTGAGCGCCGGCAACCTCCAAGCTGCGCTGCCTCTGATTCAATCCGGAACGCTTCCCATCGGCTCAGGCGCCCTGATCCAGACCGCGCTGGTGGGAGCGGTGGGGCCGTTGTTCCCAACGCTCAGCCCCTTTCAACTTAACTTTCAAGATGCCATGGTGCAGGAGTGGAATCTTGACGTGCAGCGCGAACTCGGGAGGAGCTGGCTGGTGGATGTGGGCTACGTCGGCACCCGAGGATTGCGCTTGCCGATTGAGACCGATCCCAACCAGCCCATCAACCTCAGTGTGAACGATTCGCCCGCCATCCTGGCGGCTTGTGAGACGACCGGATGCCCGCGGCCCTATCCGGAGTTGTCCGGATTCAGCTACACGCAGTCGGCGGGCTCTTCGATTTACCACGCCCTGCAATTGAAGGTGTCGCGACATTTTGCGCGAGGGCTTTCGTTGCTTGGAGCCTATACCTACTCGCAATCGCTGGACACCAACTCGAGCGCCTTCACGACGAGCCGCGATGCGAACTTCCCGCAAAACTCCCGTGACATCGCCGCTGAGAAAGGGCGCTCGGATTTTGATATTCCGCAGCGGCTTTCCATCGCTTACCTGTATGATCTGCCCGTCGGAGCCGCGCGCTGGAGGCTGGCGAACGCCCGGTTGAATGAGGTGATTGAAAATTGGGAGTTGGGCGGAATTTTTACCGCGCAATCCGGCCCACCGTTCACGCCTCAGATCAGCGGCAATGTCAGCGGAGCCGATGAATCTGCGGTGACCGGCTCGGGCAATCCGACCGACAGGCCCAATTTGACCGGCCAACCTTTTTACCCGGCGCATCAAAGCCCAAACCTGTGGATTTCTCCTGCAGCCTTTAGTGCTCCGGCGCCCTTTACTTTCGGCAACGCGGGCCGAAACATCCTGACCGGCCCCGGGGTCGAGAGTTGGGATTTTTCTGTGATTCGCCGCTTCCGCCTGGGTGAGACTCGGGCATTGGAGTTTCGAACCGAGATTTTCAACCTCCTGAATCATCCTAACTTTGACATTCCTGAGCGCGATCTGGCCTCGCCGAGCTTCGGCCAGATCTTCAGCACATTGCCGCCCTTGGCCGGCCTTGCTTCGGGCGGGCCAGGCGAGCCGCGGCAGATCCAATTCGCGCTGAAATTATCATGGTAGATGGGGAGGGCAAGAGGCTGACGACACGCACCCCTGGAAAAAAGGCAGCCCGGAGGAGTTCATCGGTGGGCTCGAGGTTCTAAGAGTTTATGCAAGAGAGCAGCCCTCGGCGGTTTCGACGATTAATCATCTTATTGACCGGCGTCCTGGCTTTGATTCTGTTTCCCCCCAAGGCTTTCCCTCAAACCCTGACCTTGAAGGGCGAGGTTCTCAACGAAAAGAGCGCGCCGATTCCTGGCGCCCTTTGCACCCTGCGAGGCGGCTTGTTGCCGCAAGAAGGACTCATGCACACCACAGGGCACAGAGGAAATTTTCGTTTTCCAGGTTTGATGCCGGGGAGTTACGTGCTCACCTGCGCCGCCGAAGGCTACGAGCCCATTTCGAAGAGTCTTTCATTGAATGGCGCATCGCCCCCGATCCTTCAAATGGTGCTTCCGGCCGAAATCCTGGTGCGCCAAAGGGTCGTGGTGCACGGCAAAGTTCGCAACATCGCCGAGGAACAAACGGCGCGGCCGGCAACGCTCAACGCGGAGGAACTGTCAACGTTGCCTGGAGTTCAGGAGAAGTTTATGGCGGCGCTGCCCTTGATTCCTGGGGTGATTCGAACTCCCAATGGACGGCTCAATATCAAAGGCGTTTCTGAAAGTCAAAGCTTGTTGCTTTTAAACTCCGCGGAGGCTGTTGACCCGGTCACGGGCAGTTTTGCCGTTGACGTCCCGACCCTGGCCATCGAGTCAGTGCGGGTTTACAAAAGTCCTTATAACGCCGATTTCGGGAACTTTTCTGGAGGGCTGGTCCAGGTGGAGACGCGCACGCCGGCGGATCAGTGGCGATTTGAGTTTGAAGACTTGTTGCCCGAGCCGCGCCTTGAAGCCGGGCACCTGGTTGGCATTTTGCAATACGCCCCCCGCATCTATCTTACCGGCCCACTCGTCTCCGACCGCTTGAGCTTCTCGGAAGCTTTCGGCTACGATGTGAACAAGCAACCCGTGCGCGGCTTGCCGTGGCCCCACAACGAGATCAAAGAACAAGACCTCAATTCATTCACCAGTTTCGAATATATCTTCTCTTCCCACCACCTGCTGACAGCCAACGTCCACGTTTTTCCGCTGAGGCGCGAATTTGCCAACATTGACTCTCTGATTCCGCAGCCGGCGTCGTCCAACTACGGACAGCGCGGCTATTCCCTGACCGTTACGGACCGCTTTCAGGCCGGCACGGCGATGCTGACCACGCTCGTTCAAGCGATGAAGTTTGATAGCTACGGCCACGGGCAGGGCCCCGAAGCCATGCTCGTCACGCCCAACGGATGGGGCGGCAACTTCTTCAATAGCTTCACACGGTTCAGTAAGGAAGAGCAAGCAGAGGAAACGTTCACCCCGGCCGGTGAAACCTGGCATGGGAGACACCAAATGACGTTCGGGGGATTGTTCATCCACCGTTCGTTCACCGGATTGAGCCAGTCACACCCCGTTTTGCTCGAAGGGCCGACGGGAAGCCTTGCCGAGCAGATTAACTTTTCTGGCCCGGGCCGACTGGCCGTTGGAGATACCCAGGTGGTGCTGTTCGCGCAAGATCACTGGGCGGTTACCGATAATCTCGGCCTGGATGCCGGCTTGCGTTATTCCGCTCAGTCCCTTGGAGGAGCGTCAAACTTTGGCCCGCGCTTTGGATTCGTCTATTCGCCGGGCCGCCAAGGCACGACCATCTTGCGCGGAGGCTTTGGGATTTTCAACGCCGAAGATCCGCTGTTAAGCGCTGACTTCACCGGCAATCAGGACCGAGTTGTGAGCCTGTTTAACCCCGGCGGAAGCCTCGAAGGGACACCGGTTGTGTTCCAGAATGCCTATGGGACTGCTGGGCCGATGGGTGCGGTCAGCTTGGTGGCGCACCGGCCCGACACGGCGCCGTATAACGTGACGTGGAGCGCCGAGATTGACCACGAACTGCGACGCAACATCGTGGCCAGCCTCAGCTATCTTTCCAGCCGAACCTATAACGAGTTTATCGTTGACCCGTTGGCGGACCTTGAGGCTCCCGCTTTGGTGCTTTCGAACACGGGCGAGTCCCGCTATCATGAGCTCGATGCCACGATGCATCTCCGCCTCCCGCGGAAGTCGGAGTGGAATCTTGCTTACGTGCAAAGCGGAGCGCACGGAGACTTGAACACGCTGGCCCAGCTCTTTGTTCCGTTCCAGGCGCCGGTCATTCGCCCAAACGTCTTTGCGCCTCTGCCGGCGGATGTCCCAAATCGGTTCATCACCTGGGGACGGTTCCACACCCGCGTTTGGGGCATCATCGTGAGTCCCGTCTTCGACGTTCATTCGGGTTTTCGATACTCCGATGTGAATGTGCTCCAGAATTACGTGGGCTCGCCCAATAGCCAACGGTTTCCGGCCTTTGCCTCTTTGGACTTGGAGCTGGGCAAGGACTTCCACATACCTTTCCCCTGGGTGAGAAAGCACTTAGCTTATGGGGAACTCACGATCTTTAACGTCACAAACCATCTGAATCCCCGCGACGTTTATAACAATATCGCCTCTCCCTTCTTTGGCCACTTCGTGGGATTCCAACATCGCTCGTACGACACTTCCCTCAACATCATTTATTGACGGCTGAAGGGTACTCAAGCGCTGCCCCAGGCGCAAATCCACCCAAGCGAGGAGCCTCGACCGCGGTCATGGCATCGCATTGCCGTATCGTGCCCCCGATGGCCGCCCGCGCGAAAAGCTCCGTTGCCGCCATCACATCCGAACGGCTGGCCATTCGTCCGAAACGTCAGAAACTTTACCGCTGCACAGGCAGTTATTCGTCACCCTCCTCCGCGGCGGCGTCATGCACTGATCCGCTTCGATTGGGATAACCCAACCGGACACCGCAGAGCTTCCAATTCGAGAGTTCTGCGGTTTTGGATGTTCGCGCCGCAAGAGGCGGGTAGCCGCGACACTGCTTTGCGTGTCGCGGGCTCTGGATGTTCGGGTGCGTCGCGTCCTTCCGCTGCCCCATCTAAAAGCCCATGACAGGGGCGGCACTGTCGCGGCTACCACATTAGCGAGTTGTGCAGGCCTTTGGTTTGCGGAAGGTCTGCGGCTTTTCGTGTTCGAGCTGCGGGGGCCGCGAACTATGAAATGCGTGAGCGGCGATGACGGCCGCGCAAGAACCCTCACATGGTGAGCACGGCGCGGAACCGGACCTTGCCCTCGGCGACGCGCTCGTAGGCCTTCGGTGCCTCTGCCAACGGGTAGGTCTCGACAATCGTTTTGACTTTTCCCTGCGCCACGAAATCGAGGGCTTCGTAGAGATATTCGGGCCCGTTTTGCTGGCTGCCGATAATCCGAATGCGCTTTCCGATGAGGTCCATCAGCGAGATAGAAAGCGGCTCGGCGTCCACGCCCATCGTAACGAGCCGGCCGTCAGGCCGCAATCCCTGAATGCTTTCCACCATGGATCGGGTTGAATTCGAAGTGCTGAGAATGACATCGGCGCCTCCCGCCGCGGCCAGGCTCTTGCCGTCACGGACAATCTCATCGGCGCCGAGTGAGCGGATCAGCTTGTCCTTTTCAGGAGAGTGCGAGATGGCAATCGTTACGAAGCCCGCCGCTTTTGCGTACTGCACGGCCAAGTGTCCAAGCCCGCCGATTCCCAGCACGGCCACGCGCTCGTGCGGTTGAGGATCGGCCCAGCGCAGCCCGCTATAGACGGTGTAGCCCGCGCAGAAGATCGGGGCTGCCTGCTCATAGGACACCTTCTCCGGAACCAGATAGGTCGCCTCGGCGTTCATCAGCATATACTCGGCGTGTCCGCCTTGCGCCTGAATTCCGGTGGCCTTCAGATGAGGACAGAACATTCTGCGGCCGCGCTGGCACCATTCGCAGCGCCCGCAGGTGGATTGAATCCAGGCGGTGCCCACGCGGTCGCCTACCTTCCGCGTTGTCACGCCGGGCCCCACGGCAACAATTTCGCCGACTGGCTCGTGTCCGAGGATTTCATGGACATCGGTGTAGCAGACGCCGCTGGCGTGCATTTTCACCAGCACTTGATTGGGTCCAGGTTGAGGTTGCGGAACATCTTTGATCTGCCACGGGCTGCTCACAGCGGGAACCACAGCGGCCTTCATAAGGTTTCCTCCTTGCTTCATTCACTTCAGGTGTTTTGCAGATGGTGCAAGATGTTGGATGCTCGATTCGCCAATCGGCCACCCAGGCTGAGATTGACGTCCTCCGCCCGGTGGCCGGAAAACAATTCAAGTTGATGAGTAGTCGCCCTACCTCCGAAGTGGCCCGGGGATGCGAATCGGGTCGCAGGGGAATGTATGCGGATTAAACTTGGCCGGTTGCCTAGCCTTGGCCCATTCCGCAAAAGGGCGCCGAGGCGTCTGGCTCCAATCCGCGCGCCTCGATCCGGTTCATGCAGCGACCACGCACCGTTTGACAGCCCCGGCGAATGGGCCGCAGCGCACACGGTTCAAGCCGCTGCCTGGCTTTTCTCAGTTCCTCCGCTCGCGGCGGCGTTCCGCCACAATGGTCACCTGCATATCGCGCGCTTCGGCGACGATGCGATGCACCAAGTTGATGCCCAAAAAAGCCGGCCAGCGCGAGTATTGAGGCCGCGCCACAAAAATTTGGGTGATGCGATGCAAGCGTGCAAACGTCATCAGCGTCTCCACCACGTCCGAGCCTTCCAGGACGTGGGTCTCCAGGTGGAGATTGCGCGCAAAATTGAGGTGCCGCTCAATCGCCTCGCGCTTTTCGCGCGGCAGCTTGGCGAAATCCGATACGGTCAACACATAAACGCCAAAGCATTCCGTCTGAAGGTAGTCAGCCACGCGTCGCCCTCGCCGGATGAGCATGGCGGTCGAGGGATGCTCGGTGAGATGAACCAAGATGCGATCGCGGCTGCCAGAAGGCGTCG
>JAKASC010000068.1 GCA_021828245.1 Acidobacteriota bacterium | reverse complement strand
CAAAAAGCGTCAGTTGCAACGCCGGAGCCGCCGCCAGCCCCAAGCGGCCGCCCTTGACTGCCGAGACATGCTTGCGGATGGCGTTCATTTCCTGAATGGGAAGCCCTCCCGTGACCAGCGCGCGGTGAAGTTCAACCAAATCGGCCAGCGTCACGTCAGGGTCTAAAGGCTTTTCAAACAGCGCGGAGCCCCCGCCCGATATCAGGAAAATAACAAGATTCTCCTCCGAAAGGCCGCTCACCAATTCAAGCGCGGCTTGGGCGCCTTCCAGGCTGCCAACCGTCGGATAAGGGTGCCCCGCCTCAACGTAACGAAATGGCGAGAGTCGCTTAACTGGAGCGTGGGGAGAGATGACGATGCCCGCCTCGATGCGTCCCTCTAGCATCTCATGGAGCGCCGCGGCCATTCGGTTGGCCGCTTTGCCAATCGCCACGACCCGCGGCGGACGCGCAAGCGGCACGGATTCCGTCCCTATCCAAAGCCGGCCGCCTTCGCGCCGCAGCTTGCGAAGCATTGCGCGGTGGATGTCAATCTCGCCTAGGGTCTGAAGGAAGGTCTGGGTCGCAACATCTTTGCCCTCCAGCCAATTCGGTAGGGCAGGATGCGAGACCTGACTCTGCGTCGCCATGGGACCTTGAGATGACCCTTCAATTATCCGCGAGATGTTGCGGCAACGCAAGCCGCGCAATGGCTTGCCATCCCTCCGTTCTGAAGATGGACCACGGCGCAACGCTTGTGCGGCGCAAGATGGCCAGCATTTCTTTCATAATCTTGCCTGTCGAGTGAGCCACCGTTCCATCCGCGATGCAGGCAACCGGCTGATTGATCTCGCAACACTGCCCTGCCAACCTAAACGCCAAAACCCGGCGGAAGTTACTCAGCGGGGTAATACGGTGTGCCGCAGCACAGCGGTGCGCCATCGCGGATTGAACCAGAGAGGGAGAGACAGTTTCCTGTCGAGGCTCGCCCGCAGGGTTCTTTGGTGCTAACATAGCGCCCTTGCTCCTCGTGGGCGGTCGCTGAGAATCCGTCGGGAGGTATCGAATGCGAAGGCTGGGCACGCTGACGTTGCTAGCGATTTTAGGCGTTTTTTTCGCCAACGGTGCTCAGCCTCGGAGCGCCCCGCTCGGCCAGCGGCCTTCTCGGCGCTCCACGAGGATTCCTCGCCCAGTTCCGCGGCCCGTTGTTCGCTCGCCTTGGACCGTGCATCGCTCTCGCGACCGGCGGACCGTTCGCTTGGAATATCAAGGCCACACTTGGGTCACGGGCTTGCGCGTCGAGGTGCGGGCCGGCAACCCTCGCTTTGCCTCAACAGCGCCGGGGATTTTTTTGGCGCGAGTCGCCGCGCACCCTCCGGGGGAAACGATTTTTCGCGTGCCTGGACCTGCGCCCTATGAGATGGTTTTTGACACGGCGGGCTCCAGCGTGGCGGTGTCGGTTCGTGGCTTTCCCGCTCAAGCGCAAGGCGCGCTCGTGGGTGAGATTCGGGCCGGGCCGGACGCCATCCAGGCGCGGCTCGATGGGCATGGCTCCAAAGTCTGGCAGATGGAGAGCGGGCCGGCGACGAGCCGTCTTAATCATTGCGTCTATGACCGCGTTCGCGACCAGGCGCTTCGCGTGCTGGCCCGGCAAACCCGCTTCACTGCGGTCCACGGCGGCTTTCGCGTGACCGCCACCGATCCTCTGGGCGGCGCCCTCAATTGCCGGTTTGAACTGGTCAACCGCGTCTTCCGAAGGCGGTTGCCTTTTTACCGCCCGCTGAACAAGAGATTATGGCCTCATGCGCCGGTGGGCTGGTGCTCATGGTACGACTATTTTGCTCGCGTCAACCAGCATGACATCCTGTCAAACGCTGACGCCTTAGCCGCCTTCTACAAACCTTTTGGCTTGAGCGTTTGCCTGATTGATGCGGGCTGGCAACACGCCGGCAACGGAGAAGACAATTCCCCCATTGGTGGAAATTGGACTACGCCGAATCGCAAGTTCCCGCACGGCATGAAATGGATGGCCCAGCAGATTCACGCCCGCGGCCTGAAGGCCGGGCTATGGTTGGCGGTGTTTGGCAACGCGGACCGCGCCTTCTACGAGCGGCACCCTGCTTGGTTTCTCCACAATGCCAATGGGAGCGCCCGACTGGGCTCCTGGTTCGGTACTTACGTGGCTGATTTCTCAAATCCGCAACTTCAGCAATACCTTTACAACGTTTACCGGCAGCACACGCTCGCTTGGGGCTTTGACTACTTTAAGCTCGACGGCGAAAACGACACCCGCAATATCTGGGGGCAAAATCGGGCTCGCGCGTACAATCCGACGCTGAGCGCCAATCAGGCGTTTCGGCAGGCTCTCCGGCGCATCCGGCAGGCGATGAACTCCAAGCCCGGCGTGTTCTTTTCCGCTTGTGGGCCGGCGTATCCCACCGAGGCCATGGGCATAGCGCAATCGGCGCGGCTGGGCGGCGACGTGGTGGGTGACGGCGAAGCTCCCTCATTTCGTGGCGTGCGGGCGGCCCTCGCCGGCATGCGGCGAGGCTATTACACCAACAACATCGCCTGGTACACCGACCCGGATGTGCTGGTGGTTCGCCCTCCCCTGACTCGTGACGAGGCTCGCACTTGGGCCACCGTCCTTGGGCTTTCAGGCCAGCTTCTGATGCTCGGGGACGACATGGCCACGTTGCCGGCCAGCCGCCGGGAGATTCTTCGCAAGGTGATGCCGGTCGCCGACATCACGCCCATGGACCTCTTTCCCATCTCTCAAAACCGGCCCATCTGGATGCTGCATATCGTTCGTCCGTATGGTTCCTGGGACGTGGCCGGGATTTTTAATTGGGGAATCGGCGCCGACGAAATGCCGGCCGGCTCCCGTCACGACGCTTTTGACATTCTTTCGCGCGATGACGCCTTGCTGAGGACTTCAACGACCTGGGGCACCGAACTGGAGGCGTCTTCGCGCATCAGCCAGGCTGAGGCGGAAAATCGCCTCCTCCGGGCTATGGCACAGAAACCCGCCGGCCTGGAGCTTTTGCCCGCGCCGGCATTTTTAGTCCCCCCGGGACCGAAAACCCTCACGCTCAACTTTGCCGCCGCGGGGTTGAACCCAAAGCGCGGCTATCTTTTATTTGATTTCTGGAAGCAGAAATTCTTGGGCGAGGCGCGCGGCAAGTACTCGGTTCGCCTTCGCCCGCACCAGTGCGAGGTGATTTCGCTGCGGCCGGACGAGCATCATCCCGAGCTTATTGGCACGGATCGCCATATCACCATGGGCGGCGTGGAACTTCAGAATGAGCAGTGGGACCCTCGCCTGAACGAATTGCGCGTGGTGGTTAGCTTGGTGAAGAATTACCCGACCACGCTGACGTTTTATACCGACGGCCGGCGGTTTGTGGGGGCCTATGCTCCCGGCGCCACGGCAACCTCTTCGACGGCTCCCGACATAGTTCGCGTCAAGGTGCGCAGTGCACTCTCCGGCCCCAAGGCGGTTTTCGTGCAGTTCAAGTGAACTCGGCATCTTGAGGCACAAATCATTCGCCTTGCGCGCCGTGGAGGTATAGAATAGGCGAAGAAGGCAGGGCACTTAAACCATGGATCGCCGTCATCGAACCCTCGGGACGGTCGTCATTCTCTTGCTGGCCTCCTTCTGCGTATCCGCCAGCAGGCGCAGCAAATCTCCCTTCGAGTTGCGCAGCCAAACGCAATTGGTGAATCTCACCATCGTAGCCACCAACCGCAAGGGTCAGCCGGTGACCAACCTTAAGGCGAGTGACGTGGTGGTTCGCGAAGACGGCAAGCGCCAAACCTTGCTGAGCTTTGAGCCAGCGACGGCCTCTCAGCCGGTCGTTCATGTTCCCCCAGGCGCGGCCGCTCTGCCGACCCTTCCGTTGGCATCGCCCGTCCCCCAGAGTTTCCGCTACATTGTCTTTGTCATGGATGACTCCTCCACCAGCTATGCGGATCTCCAGAGTTCCATCCACGCCGCCATGCACTGGGTCCGCAAGCATCTATCACCGACCGACCAAGTCGCGCTATTTTCAGTTGGCCTGGGCGTGAAGGTCTGGCAACCCTTTACTTCCAACCGCGCCTTGCTCCTCCGCCAGCTTCATGCCATGGAGCACGAGAGCGCGGCGCCGAGCGACGACGAACGGATTAACGACCTGCTCTCTCATCTGCAGGACTGTATGGATTTGCCTCAGTTTAGCGCCCGCCAAAATTGTGCCAAGGTCGAAGTGCATTACTTCTTCGAAGAAGAAACCGCTCTGTTGTCCCGACGCACGGCGCAACTGCGCGCCCTCGTCAATATGCTGGGGCTTTTCCCGGGAGAAAAGCGGGTGGTCTATTTTGGCGACGGCTTTCTGACGAACCCCGGTCGGCTGGCGTCTTACGCCTACGCCACGTATTTTGGGGCTGACCGCGAGATGGAATCGCGTTTGAGCGATCCCAACGAATTTATCCGCCCGGTTACCGACGCGGCTCTGCGGGCGAACGTCACCTTTTACACGATTGACGCTCACGGCCTGCGCGCCAGCCCCATCATGGGCAACGCGACGGAGGTTCCCTCCAACATATTCGGCCCCGAAGGGCCCACGAGCGCCGTCACCTTCAGCATCGAGCGGGAGTATGGGCCCGAAGATTCGCTGAATGAACTGGCTTGGGATACGGGCGGCCTTCCTTTTGGCGGTGACAATGACCTCTCGGCCTTTGTTAGGCGCGCCATCGGCGCGCTCGCCGGAACCTATTATGCCTCTTACCAACCGACCAATCCGCACCTGGACGGGAGCTACCGCAGAATCACGATTCACTCGTTGCGCCGAGGCGTGCACCTCCACACGCGCGCGGGCTACTATGCTCTGCCGATTCAGGAATTTCCCGTGCGGGCAAAAGTTCTGAGGCTAAAGCGGAATCGCGAGCGCTTCCTGGTCCCGGTGGAGTTCAGCCTCAATCCCTCGGACCTTCATTGGCGCGGTCGCGGTCGAAAGCGCAATGACGAATTGGTGGTGGCTCATACGCTCGTCAACGCCGAGCACCAGCTCATCACCAGCCGCGTGCAAATGCTCGACGCCTCTTATCCGCCCTCCAAACGTCTAAAGTTCGCCATTGGCTGGAACCTCCCGCGCGGGACCTACAAGGGAGTTGTGCAAATCACCGAGGCTGACACCTCCGATTTCGGGATCGCGAACTTCCAACTCAAGATTCCCTGAGGCAGGGTTCGGTCGAACGGGCCACCTCGCTTCGGCGACTTTAAGCGCGGCGCTACTTGGCCTCTCGCCAATTAGCTCCCACGCCGATATCCACCTTGAGCGGCACTCGCAGTGGGTAAACGCCTTCCATTTCCTGTTGAACCCTTTGGCACGCCACCTCGACTTCCGGCTCAGGAGCCTCAAAGACCAGCTCATCGTGTACGGTCAGAATCATTCGAGTCTTCAGCCCCTCCCGATGCAGCCGGTCGTGAACCTTCACCATGGCGAGCTTCAAAAGATCCGCTGCGGTGCCCTGCAAAGGAGTATTCATGGCTTCGCGCTCGGCGCGATTACGAGCTGCCACGTCGGTGCTGTTAATTTCTGGAATGGGGCGCATTCGACCAAACAGCGTCCGAACCCGGCCCGTGCTTCGGGCTTCGTCAAGCCGGCCATCCAGGAATTCTTTGACCTTTCGGTAGCGGGCGAAATAGGCGTCAATATACTGCTGCGCCTCGGTTTTACTGGAGCCGGTGCGTCCCGCCAGCCCAAACGAACTCAAGCCATAAATGACGCCGTAATTGATAGCCTTGGCCATCCTGCGATGCTCGTGGGTTTGTAAGCCCGGCGGCACGCCAAAGATCTCCTCCGCCGTCCGCGCATGGATGTCCTCCTGCTGGGCGAAGGCTTCCATCAGCCGAGGATCTTCGGAAAGATGCGCCAGGATCCGCAACTCAATCTGCGAATAATCCGCAGCGATGAGCCGCCCTCCGGGTTCAGCTACAAACGCGGCCCGAATCCTCAACCCAAATTCCTCATCCATCGGAATATTTTGTAGGTTCGGGTTGGAGGATGACAGCCGGCCCGTTCGCGCGCCGGTCTGATCGAACGTGGTATGAAGCCGTCCCGTCGCGGGATGGATGTATCTCGGCAGAACATCAACATACGTAGATTTCATTTTGGCTCGTGTCCGATACTCGATGATTTTCTTCGGCAACTCATATTGCTCCGCCAACGCTTCCAGAACCCCTGCAGCCGTCGAGTATTGCCCGCTCTTCTTCAGTCTTTTTCCGCCCGGCAACCTTAGTTTTCCAAACAACACCTCGCCGAGCTGTTTCGGCGAATTAATGTCGAAGGGCTCGCCGGCGAGGCTGTAAATCTGCTCGGTGAGCGTCGTCAATTCCCGGTCGAGTTCCTTCGACATCGCCGCCAAAATGGCGGGGTCAATCTTCACGCCCACCGCTTCCATCTCTGCCAGGACAACGGTGAGCGGCAATTCAATTTGCTCGTAAACCGGGCGCAACCCCTCCCGTTCGACCTCGGGCGCCAGTAGCTTGGCCAACTCGTGCGTGCGAAGGGCGGCCTCCGCAGCCGAGCTGCCCATGGTCTGGCCGAGCCGGCGCAAGCTGACTTCACCCAACGTGTGACTTGACGCCAATGGGTCAAGAAGGTAGGAGAGCAGCATCGTGTCGTGCCGGACTCCCGCAAGCTCCACATCGGATTTTTTGAGGAGCAAACGCAATAGTTTGGAGTGGTGCACTACCTTGGCTGCCGAATCGTCGCTCAGTTGCTCTCGGGTTAGCGGAGGCAAGCCTTCGGATAAGTTCAAGTCAAACCCGGCTATCGTATCCCCGTCGGAAAAACCCAGTTGTGTGAGTTGCCCATCGAAACCTTCGTCGCCCGCCAGGCTGAAAGCAACGGCCAGGGGAACGCTTCGATCGCGCGTTGCCAGCCATTGTTCAACCTCGGCCTGGGTTCGCAGGTTTTTTGCAGCGGGAATCGGCGGTGGAGGCGGCGCACTCTCCAAAAGCTCCCCTAGAAGCGAAGAAAAACTCAGTTCCTGGCACAGCGCGCGGATTTCAGCCAGATCTCGCGGGCCTAATCTCAGCTCCTGAGGTTTTATGCTCAACGGCACATCCGTGCGAATGCGGGCCAGGTCGCGGCTAAGCTTTGCCTCTTGCGCGTAATCGCGGAGGGCTTCACGATAGCTGAGCTTTTTGACCTGCTCGTAATGGGCGAGCGCCCCATCCAGGCTCCCAAATTGCCGAATCAATTCCGTGGCGCCCTTGGGGCCGATATAGGTTCGTTTCTTGGCCCCGTTTCGTTTAGCCGCTTCGCTTCCCGGAAGCGGCCTCGCGCCGGGAATGTTATCACTCGGATCGCCGGTCAGCGCCAACCAATCCACCACCTGCTCGGGCTCGATTCCGAGAATTTCCTTCACCTTTTCCGCGTCACAAACGGTCTCTGTTTCGCTCGCGCTGCGTGCCGGTTTAAGGACAGATACCCGCTCACCAACCAGTTGGAACAGATCCTCGTCCCCTGACACGATCAGGACTTCCAGCCCTTGCTCCTTCCCCTGTTGCGCAAGGGTACCGATAATGTCGTCAGCCTCAAACCCTTCCATTTCCACCACGGGAATGCCCAAAGCGCGGCAAAATCGGCGAACGTAGGGAAGCTGCACAGAGAGCTCCTCGGGGAAGGCCGGCCGGTTGGCTTTGTATTGCTCAAAAAGCTTATCCCGAAAAGTGGGCGCGGCCAGGTCAAAGGCCACCGCAGCGTATGAGGGGTTCCAGGTTCTTAAGAGCTTTAAGACCGTTCGCACGAAAATATATATGGCCTTGGTCGGCATCCCGCTTGGCGTCAGGAGCGCCGTCTGCATCGGCGCATAAAATGCCCGAAACACCAAAGACATAGCGTCCATTAGAAACAAAATCTCGCCCTTCTCTGGACCTTCCATGCATGCTCCCGAACTTGGAATATTTGGCATTGTACCGCATCTGATGGTTTGCGATTCGAAGCTCGCTCCTTGGCGCAAACCCTTCACCCCGGCCGTGACGAAATCGGCGCAGCCCGCAAGCTGAACTTGTTCAGCCATGGTAGGCAGTTGGCTCCTCGCCACTATCGGCAAGGATAAAGTGTTGCAAACATGCAACAGGAAAACCCTAAAGATTTTGATGTATCGCATGTAAGTCAATGGTAGGCAAGCACTTAGATTTTATATTAAGATGGAACCAAGGATGCTAGCTCGCTGATTACTATGAACCAAGACGAGAACTACCAGCACACCATCGCGACTCCCGTAGTCATTGAGGGGATTGGTCTGCACAGTGGCCTCAAAACGCATCTGCGTTTGGTGCCGGCGCCCTCCAACACAGGCATAATCTTCAAGCGGACTGACCTCGACAACTTCATCATTGAGGCCGCTTGCCGCAACGTAGCGCGCGTCAGCTACGCCACCAGCTTGATGAAAAAGGGGGTTTTGATCTCGACAACCGAGCATCTGCTCTCGGCGTTGGCGGGGTCGCGGGTGGATAACGTTAATGTGGAAATTGATAACCTCGAAGTCCCCATTTTGGACGGCAGCGCAGCGCCCTTTTTGCGGCTGATCGCTCAAGCTGGGCTCCGACGGCAACGGGCGCGCCGGGCCTATCTGAAGTTACTAAAGCCGATCGAAGTGGTGGAAGGGTCAAAGCGGATCGCGGCTTATCCGGCAGAAAACTTCCGCGCCACGTATCGCATCGCTTTTGCTCATCCAGTCATTGGAGAGCAGGAGATGACGTTTGACCCGTCCCAGGAAAGCTATGAGGCGACGATCTCTCCGGCACGGACCTTCGGCTTTCTTGAGGAGGTGGAAGCGCTGCGCAAGAGCGGCCTGATTCGCGGCGGCTCGCTGGAGAACGCGGTGGTGCTCGCGCGCGACGGCGTCCTGAACCCGGAGGGTCTGCGTTTCCCGGACGAATTTTGCCGTCACAAAATCCTCGACCTCATCGGCGATTTGGCCTTGCTCGGCCATCCCTTGCTCGGCCACGTTATTGCCGAGCGAGCCGGGCATGCCATGCACGTCGCGCTGGTCAATAAGCTTCTGCACACTAAAGACGCCTTCGAGCTTGTCACTGGGGATCAGCCTCATCCAATGAGCACCTCTCCGCAGCCTGCTCCGGTCGAAGCTCCGAACCCGGCTTGATGGAGCCGTCTTTAGTACCTTGACTTGACGGAAGACACTATGCGGATGCGGAGGCTGGCGGCCTACCTTTTCTTGTTGATTTCTCCCCTGTTCGGATAGGCAACACCAATCTCCGCACAGCCCTCGCCTAGCCTGGCCCGCAGTCCTTTGCTATACTGGCCCCGCTGACCGGTTTGAAGCCGTGCTGGGGGGCGCGATGGACGCTATTGAGACCGAAAAAGAACTGAGCGTTTATGAATCCATGGCAGCTCGGTTTGACGTGGCGGCACGCAAGCTGAATTTGGACGACGGGATTTATCAGTACCTTCGCAAACCCAACCGCGAAATCATCGTTCACATTCCCGTCCTCATGGACAACGGCAAGCTAGCCGTGTTCGACGGCTTCCGCGTCCAGCACTCCATCGCGCGCGGCCCGTGCAAAGGCGGCCTTCGCTACGGCCCCAAGGTCACGCTCGATGAAATTCGAGGCCTGGCGGCGGAAATGACATGGAAGTGCGCCGTCGTCAACATTCCTTTTGGCGGCGCCAAGGGTGGCATCATTTGCGACCCGGAAAAGCTCAGCCTCGGCGAACTCGAACGGATCACCCGCCGCTACACCGCCGAGATTCTGGATTATATCGGCCCGGAGCGCGACGTTCCCGCCCCCGACATGAACACCAACGAGCAGACGATGGCTTGGATCATGGATACGTATTCCATGCACGTCCGCCACACCGTCACCGCCAGCGTCACCGGCAAGCCGATTGATCTGGGCGGCTCGCGCGGGCGCAAGGAAGCCACGGGCCGCGGCTGCATGATTGTCACCGACCAGGCGCTCAAGCGCTTTGGCCGTGACCGCTCCGCGACGCGCGTCATCATTCAAGGTTTTGGAAATGTTGGCTCGCAGGCGGCGCGCCTGATGCACGAGGCCGGTTACAAAATCATCGGCGTGTCGGACATCCACGGCGGAATCCTGAATCCCCACGGCCTGGATATTCCGAAGCTCGCCGAGCATGTTCATGCCGGGGGCAAAGTTCCCGATTTCCCAGGCTGCGAGAAAATTGACAACCTCGCTTTGCTGGAGCAGGACTGCGACGTCCTGCTCCCCGCCGCAACC
>JAKASC010000067.1 GCA_021828245.1 Acidobacteriota bacterium | reverse complement strand
GTGGGGTACGCGAAGTTTTTTGAACGTTTTCCCGCCATCGGTCGAGCGGTAGGCGCTGACGTTCAGTTCATAGACGGTATCCTCGGCTTGGGGGTCGGCAAAAATACGGCTAAAGTACCAGGCGCGTTGGCGAAAGCGATGGTCGGAATTGACCAGCGACCAGGTTTTGCCCCCGTCGTTCGAGCGATAAAGTCCGCCCCGTTTCGCCTCCACCTGCGCGTAAATTCGCTCCGAATTAGCGGGGGAGACGGCTATGCCGATTCTTCCCAAAATGCCTTTCGGCCATCCTTTGCCCTCAATTTCCTTCCACGTGGCGCCGGCGTTAGTGGTTTTATAGAGGCCGCTGCCGGGGCCTCCGCTCACCAAACTCCACGGGGTCCGATGCGCCTGCCAGAACGCCGCGTAAAGGATGCGCGAGTTGTTCGGGTCCATGACCAGATCAATGGCGCCGGTTTTATCGTCCTTGTAAAGAACTTTTTTCCATGTCTTTCCGCCATCGGTCGTCTTAAAAACGCCGCGCTCATCGTTGGGCCCGTAAGCATGGCCCAAGGCCGCCACGTAAACGATGTCGGGATTCTTGGGATCAATGACAATTTGGGCAATGTGATGGGTGCTCTTAAGGCCAACGTTCGTCCAAGTTTTCCCCGCGTCGGTGGATTTATAGACGCCGTCTCCATAAGAAATGTCACCGCGAATGCAGGATTCCCCCGTGCCGACATAAATCACGTTGGGGTCGGAAGGAGCCACCGCGATAGCTCCAATCGAGGCAATCGGTTCTTTGTCAAAGATGGGTTTCCAGGTAACGCCGCCGTCGGTGGTTTTCCACACGCCGCCCGCCACGGCGCCGAAATAATAGAGATTCGGTTGGCCCGGCACGCCTGCCACTGCCAGCACTCGCCCACCTCGAAACGGGCCGATCAATCTCCACTTCATGCCGGCAAACAGTTTGGCAGAGTAAGTCTGCGCCACGAGTGGGATACCGAACAAAATGATGGCTGCCCCCACGGCGGCCGACCGCAACCAATATCCGGTTTTCTTATTATTCATAGATTCTTCTCGCCCTCGAATTGCTTAAACCACAGGTTCTTATCGCCTGCCGCTCCCTTGATAAGGCAGATTGATGGCAGGGGTGGAAAATCGCTCGGTGGAGTGTTTCCATGGGTCCCAAGGAGCGCCATGAAGAGCTTCCGCCGGTTACGCAGCCACCTGACGCAAAAACTCGGCATTTTCTTCGGGCAGGGAAACGTTGATGAACATCCCTGCGCCCAGCTCAAAACCCGCCACGCGCGTCAACCGCGGGATAATGCTCAAGTACCAATGGTAGTATTTGACGCCCAGGTGGTCGGTTGGGGCGGTGCGAATGGTGTAATTAAAATCGGGATCATGGAGCCCATGGTAGAGCTTGGCGAGGACGCGACGCAGAATCCGAGCCAAGTCGCTCGCTTCACTGTCCCGCATCTCGGAAAAAACCGCCATGTGACGGCGGGGCATAATGAGCATCGAAAACGGGGTTAAGGCGGCGAATTGAACAAAAGCCACAAAATGCTCACTCTCCAGAACCAATCGTATCTTTTCCTTTAGCTCCATCTCCAGCACGCGGCAAAAGATGCACTCGCCGTATTCGTCGTAATGCTCCACAGCATTGACCAGCCGGTCCCGAACCTGGGTGGTGACGACGGGTGTACCAATGATTTGGGAGTGCGGATGCTCCAGGGACGTGCCGGCCGATTCGCCGTGATTCTTAAAGATGGTCACCTGCTCGACGCGCGGGTCGGCGGCCGCGAACCGGAAACGATGCAGATAAGTTTCGATGATCAACTCAACCTGAGAATCCTCGAGCAGCGCCGTTGTCAGATTGTGCGCGGGCGTCTCCACAATCACCTCGTGGATGCCCACCCCGGAGACCATCCTTCGGATGCCCACCGAAACGCGACGCCGCTCTCCCACCCGAGAAAGCGCGGGAAACTTGTTCGTCGTCACCCGCACCCGCCAGGCTCCATCGTCCGGAACCACATAGGTGGCCGGGGGCGTCAAATGTTCGTTCCCGGGGCAGAACGGGCATGAGGGAGAAAAGTCCGGCAGGCGTGTTTTCTCCACTTTCCGCGCAAAGTCCTCGGGACGTTTGGCGCGCTCGGTCGCAATAATGACCCATTCTCTGGTTAGGATGTTGTGACGAAGCTCCGGCATCGGTCAGTTCCTCCATCCCGTTGACGTGCCATCTAATCCTAACCGCCGCCCGACGTCAACCAAAATCAGAAAGCGTTACAATGGCGTCATGCTGACGCTTGAAAACGCAACGGTCAAGGATGTTCCGCTCATTCTTCAACTGATCCGCGAGCTGGCGGAATACGAAAAAGCGGCCGATCAGGCGGTGGCCCAAGAGGAAGACCTCCGTCGCGACGGTTTTTCTGACCCGCCCAAATTTCGGGTTATCATCGCGCGCTGGAATGGCGAACCGGCCGGCTTTGCTCTTTATTTGTATCACTACTCCACATGGCTAGGCCGCCCCACCCTGTATTTGGAGGATTTGTTCGTGCGGCCGCAGTTTCGCCGGCTCGGCATTGGCCGAAGCATGTTGACCCATTTGGCCAAAATCGCACTCGCCGAGGGTTGTGGCCGCTTTGAATGGCAGGTGCTCGATTGGAACCGCTCGGCGATTGATTTCTACGAATCGCTCGGCGCCACCGTGATGAAGGAATGGCTAACACTACGCCTGACGGGCCAAGCGCTTGTGGCGTTAGCTGGCGAGCCGGACCATCCGGCGACCGACGGCGACCCTGGCCATGCCCGATAAAGCAGTTTCGCCGATTCGGTATTTCTGGCAGACTGTAGGGCGGTTGGGGATTCGGTTATTGAAAATAGTTGGACATCCATGGAGGAGGACAACCCTGATGAGTCGTTCATCCATATCACGACGTGATTTTATGAAGAAAACGGGAGCCGCGAGCGCGGCTCTGGCGGGCAAATCGTACTTGCTGGAAGCCAATCCCATTCCGGTGCCGGCTCGGCCGACCGCGCCCAGCGATCGCATCCGCTTTGGCATGATTGGCATTGGAATGCAGGGCTCGGGGCTATTAGACCTCTCGATTCACCTTCCGGGCGTCGAGTGCGTTGCTGCCTGCGATCTCTACGACGGCCGGCACGTGCTGGCCAACTCCATTATTCAAAAGGCGACGGGCAAAACCGTTCCCACGACGCGCCGGTATCAGGATTTACTGGACAACCACGAGATTGATTGTATTGTGGCGGCTGTTCCCGACCATTGGCACGCCAAAATCATCGAAGACACCTGCAACGCCGGCAAAGACATTTATTGCGAAAAGCCCATGACGCATCACCCGAGCGAAGGATTTGGCATCATTGACGCAGCCGAGAAAAATCAGCGTATCGTGCAAATCGGAAGTCAACGGCGCAGCTCCATTGTTTATGCCAAAGCCAAGGAACTCATTGACAGCGGGGCCATCGGGGAGGTGCGCTTGATTGAGGATACGATGGGGCGCAACAGCCCCTGCGGCGCTTGGGTTTACCCACCACCGCCCGATCTTTCCCCCGAAAATCTCGATTGGAAAACCTGGCTCGGCGACGCTCCGCCGCATCCCTTCGATCCCATTCGCTTCGCCCGGTGGCGAGGCTTTAAGGATTACGGCGAAGGCATTCCTGGTGACCTCTACGTTCATTTGCTGACCGGAATTCACTACGTCATGGGGGTTCAGGATCCTCCCGAGCGCGCCTACTCGCTGGGCGGGATGTTCCAGTGGGATGTGGATCATCGTGATTATCCAGATCAAATGTCCACCCTCTACGAGTACCCGGGTTTTCGGGCTTTGGTTCGTGTTACGCTCAACAATCATTCCGATGAGGTGGTGCGCTTCATGGGAACGCGCGGCACGGTGGAAATTCGGGACGAAAGCGTCACGATTTCACACCAGGACGGCAAAAACCATGCGCCCTGTTATTACATTGCAAGCTATCCGCCCAAGTTGCACGCCGAGTTCGTCAAGGAGTGGGAAGCCAGACATCGTACCGAGCCGGGAACGGCCAAGGTGCTCGAATCGGCTACCTACTACGCCCCGCTCGGCTATGATGACGATCGCGAGCATCTGTGGAATTTCTTCCAATCGGTGCGAACCCGTCAACCATCGGTCGAAGGGCCGCATTTTGCGAATAACACCGCCCTCGGCTGTCACATGGCCAATTATTCTTACTTCCACCAAACTGCGGCTCGGTGGGACATGGCGGCGAGGACCATCAAAAGCGCCTAAAGGCCGCTCGCTTGAGGAAGCCTGTCGGTTTTTGGCGCGTTGGTAGCCGCTCGGCCACGGCAGCGGTGAGCCGTCGTCGGCAATGGCATCCGGGAAGAAAAGCTTTAGAGCCGACCGCGAAGCCCAAAGTGTTTGACCATGCTTAGAGGGCGACCAGGTTGAGCCGGGGGCCCCTTACTTCACATTTTCACCACTTGCCGCAACGCCTCAACGACGCGCTTATGAAGACCCAATCCACCGTGGCCGACCTTTTGACCCGCGTTGCCGAGCGCGATGAAAAAGCTTACGAGCAACTTCGGCGGCGATTGACGCCCCATTTATTCGCATGGGTGCGGGCGGGGGTCGGCAATTCCAAGGTGTCCCGTCAGATACTTGATGAAGTTTGGGCAAGTTTTCATCGCGAAGCCCGGTCGCTCAGTCAAGCGCGCCGCAGCCCGGAAGTTTGGCTCGTGCTCCAGGCGCGCGCCCGCGCGGTGGACTGGATGCGCACCTGCCGAGGCGTTATGCCGCAAGCTCGGGCGCGCCTTCAGTCGCTGCCGTCGGACGCCTCCTGGCTGCCTGCTTTACAAGACGTGGCTTCGCTCGATGAGCGGCATCGCCTGCTCTCCAAGGTTCTGGGCCAGCTTCCGCCCTCGCAGGCTCGCTTGCTGGATTGGGCCGTTCGCATGGGGCTCAGCGAAGCTGAAATTGCTCAGAGGCTCGGAGAACCGGAGGGCAAAGTCCAAAGTGAGCTGCGAGCAGCGTTCCGCTTTGTGCGGCACCGTCTGCGCGCCATGATGGGAGCATGGACAGCCGGCATTTAGATGACATTTATGAGCTTTACCTCTTGGACTTGCTGGGGCCAGAGGAATCTTCCGGCGTCGCTGAGCATTTAGCGCGCCGATGTCCGAATTGCCTCGCCCGATTGCGCGAAGCGGCGCTCACGGCTTATGCGTTAACCCTTCTACCTCCTCAAAAAGATCCCCCCAGGCAGCGTGTTCCTGGGAGAAGACAAAAATCATCGCCGACTTAATCGCTTTTACGGATTATGAGAGACAAGGACCACAAACCGGGACTGCGGCGGGAACTCGGCTTCCTGCAAGCGACTTCCTTATCCATCAACGACATGGTGGGCATCGGCCCGTTCATCACCATCCCGCTGCTCCTTTCAACGATGGGCGGCCCCCAAGCCATGTTGGGCTGGCTGATTGGCGCGGTGCTGGCCCTTTGTGACGGGTTGGTCTGGGCGGAACTCGGGGCCGCCATGCCCAAGGCCGGTGGGAGTTACTACTACTTGCGGGACGCTTATGGCCCGCAATCGGCCGGCCGCTGGCTGAGTTTTCTGGTCGTCTGGCAGGTGATGTTTTCGGCTCCGTTATCGGTGGCCAGCGGAGCCATCGGATTTGCAAACTATTTTCATTATCTCGACCCTCGGCTCAGCGCTTGGGCGATCCGCCTTTTGGCTTCCGTGGTTCCGCTGGCGTTGGTGTTACTGCTCTACCGGCGGATCCGTACAGTCGGGAACCTCTCCGTGGTGATGCTGGCGGGCGTACTGGCGGGCTGCTTCTGGATTATTGTCTCCGGCTTGCCGCGCTTCAACCCGCACCGCGTCTTTGCCTTTCCGGCGGGGGCATTTCACCTTAACTTACTTTTCTGGGCGGGCCTTGGCCACGCCACGCTCTACGCGCTTTATGATTACTTCGGTTACTACAACGTTTGCTACCTGGCGGAAGAGATTCGTCATCCCGGCCGCGTCATTCCGCGCGCCATTTTGGCTTCTATCTTCGTGGTTGGCGCCATGTATCTTCTGATGAACACCTCGATTCTCAGCGTGGTTCCGTGGCGCGAAGCTGAGCACAGCAGCTTCATCGCCTCCACCTACATTCAGATTCTCTACGGCCGCTGGGCCGGCCGCGCCATGTCCCTGTTGATGCTTTGGATCGCCTTCGTCTCGGTTTTTTCTCTTTTGCTCGGCTACTCTCGCATTCCTTACGCGGCGGCGGCGGACGGCAATTTTTTCAAAATGTTTGCTCGGCTTCATCCCACGGAAGATTTTCCCAACGTCTCCTTGGTTGTGCTGGGGGTGGTGGCCTCAGCGTTCAGCTTGTTGAAGCTGCCGGAGGTTATTGCGAGCCTTGTGGCCACGCGGGTTCTGCTGCAATATTTGCCGCAGGCAGTCGGATTTTTTGTCCTGCGGATTCGCCGACCGGAAATGCCGCGCCCCTTCCGTATGTGGCTTTATCCGCTTCCCGGACTGATTTCCGTTCTTGGCTGGATCTACATTCTGGTGACTTCGGCGGGCAGCTCGCTCGTGTTTGCGCTGGCGATTTTCCTGCTGGGCACTGCGGCTTATCTGATCCGCGCCCGCGCTCACGGCGAATGGCCCTTCGCAACTCCGGAAGCCGCCGGGTAACGCCGGCGGGGTGCCGTCAGTTGTCTTTGAAGCCTCTCGGCTAGGGCGTTGCTCCCTCCGCCGGCGTTCGGGTCAGCAAAAACATTCCTTCGTGGTGAACGATAATGAGGTCGCCGTTCTGCGGTCGCGGAGAAAAGCCGGCGAGGTCGCCTGCCATCGAATCCTCCATCAACCGCCGCGTTTCCTGATATTTTTTCTGTCTCGGTTCCAATCCCGCTCGCAACATCCATTGATTGAATGACCGCTCCCGCCGCCGTACTGCCTGCCGAGTGACCGTGAGCTGGTATTTTTCAAACAGCCGCAGAAAGGTCGTCAGCCGCAAGCTGAGCGCGTGGGAGGGGTCGCGCAGGGTCTCAATCTTGTTGTGTAAATCAAATTTGGAGTCGGATTCCGGGGCCACTGTATCCACCACGAAACAGCGCCCCGACGGTTTGGTCACACGAATCATTTCCGCCAGGGCCAGTTCCGGCTTCGGCATGTGATGGAAGGCGAACTGGCAGGTCACCAGATCGAAAGACCCGTCGGCGTAGGGCAGATGTTCCGCCTCACCCCGCTCAAAGGTCGCATTGGTTAGACCGCGCTCCTGCTGAAAGGTTCGCGCCTGACGCAACATGCTTTCCGTAAGGTCAAGGCCGTGCGCCCAGCGTACCCTCGGCGCGATGGCCAGCACAAAGGAGCCCGGACCGCAAGCCACGTCCAGCGTCATTTCGTTCGGCTGGGGCCTTGCGAACTCCACCTTCTCCGTCAGCCATTCCGGCGTGTCGCGGACGGCGTATTTTGAAAAGGCTTCCGTCGTCTTCGTAAACTGCTTCTGCACAACCTCTTGGTGTTTCTTCCCCATCAGCTCCCGCCGCGCGATTGCGCTTGTTTACGTCTTCCTAGGGATGTTATACAATCCCCGTTCGCTTGGGAACCGAAAATTCCGACTTCCGACGAGCGGAATCCGATTCATGGGTTTGACACCTGCGGAACTGAAATCCTGTTTGCGAGGCTTAATTGGCTTCGGCGTCACGCCGTTCCATGACGACTTCTCGGTGAATTTCGATGCCTTGCGGCAAAACGCCTCCTCGCTTGCCACCTCCTGTGAGGTGGTGGTGCCCCTGGCAGGCAACGGAGAGATTTACTCGCTTTCGCCGGAAGAGCACCGCGCGGTCGGTCGCGCCGTGGTCGAGGAAATCCGTGGCCGCAAGCCCCTCATCGTCGGCGTGGGTCTGACGGCGCCGCTCGCCTCTCAGCTTGCCCAGGCGGCGGAAGCTTACGGCGCCGACGGCCTGTTGATTCTTCCTCCCTATTTTGTCCATGCCAATGAAGATGGCTTGTTGGCTTACTACCGCTCTATTGCGAGCGCCACACGCCTCGGAGTGATTCTTTTTCAAACCCCCTCCGTCCAGTTCAGTCCTTGTCTGCTGCGACGCTTGGCCGAAATTCCCAATCTGATTGGCCTCAAAGATGAGAACGGTGACTTGGACCTGTTTGTCCGGCAATGGGCGGCGGTGGGCGAGCGCCTGGAGCTGTTATGTGGCGTGGGTGAAATTCTTGCCCCCAGTTATTTTGCGTTGGGTGTGAAGGCGTTCACGAGCGGCTTGGTCAACTTTATGCCGGCAAGCTGCCGCCGGATGCTCGAGCTGCTCGAGCGCAGAGAATTTGAATCCGCGGCGCGCCTGGTGGAGCGAGAAATGCTCGAAATCTACGACCTTCGGGTGAAGCGTGCCGGTTACCGCACGTTGGTCATCAAGGAGGCTATGAATCTCTGCGGCCTCAACGCCGGCCCCGTACGACCGCCGCTCGCGCCTCTTCCTGAATCCGACCGGGAACAGTTGCGGCGCATTCTAACGCGGCTCGGACTTGTTTAGCCTGGGGAACCAGTGGCGCGAAGAATCTTAGCTTTGCGGATCAAGCAACTCTGCCGCGCGACGGCGCATATGGACAATGGGGCGAATGCTCGATGAGCCATCACCCGACGCAGCCGGCCCCGACGATGCGGGCTCTCGGATAAAGCACGTTGTCAAGGCCGTCGAGCACATGGTTGGGTTACAGGGAAGGCAACGCAATACGCAGTGATCTTAAATGAGAGGGAGGAACATGCTTACACGACGGGACTTCATGGGAAAACTTATCGGAGGCGTAGCCGCCGGAACCGCGGCGGCCAACACGGATCTGTGGGCGGCAGGGCGGTTAGCTTGGCCCGGACCGATTGGCTTGGAGCTTTACACGGTGCGATTCATGTTTGCCAAGCACCCTGCCACCACGCTCAAGGAGGTGGCGGCGATTGGTTACAAGGAAGTGGAAATTGGGCCGGGACCAAAACCCTCCACGCTAAACCAGGACCTGCGGAACGCCGGCCTGACGGCGCCGAGCGGCTACTTCAACGTGCCGAAAACGACGGACGGCTGGAAAGCGTCGGTCGAGCGGGCTCACCGCTACGGCCTCAAATACATCGTGGTGGGCGATGCGGCTCGACTGAGCGAGGAAGGCTGGAAGCGCCGCGCTGCGCTTTTCAACCAGTGGGGCAAAATCTCGCGTGACGCTGGAATCCAGTTCTGCTACCACGCCCACTTCCCCGAATTCGAGCGCGTGGACCATACCAGCGGCTATGACATTCTCCTTACGGAGTGCGACCCTCATTTGCTCAAAATGGAGATGGATATTTTTTGGACGGTTTATGCGGGCAAAGATCCTCTAACGTATTGGCGGCGTTACCCCGGACGCTTTCCTCTGCTCCACATCAAGGACATGCGGAAAGGCGTCAAGATTAATCGGCACGAATTTCCCAAGCCCAACGGCCCCAACCCCTTCGTCTCGGTGGGCGACGGAATTATCAACTGGAAACGCATCTTCGCGCACGTGCATGAGGCGGGCGCCAAGTACATCTACGTCGAACAGGACCGATGCAATCGCCCGCCGTTGGTGGCCGCCAAGAGCAGCTACGAGTACCTGCGCCACTTGCGGCTGGATTGAAGAGGAGCCCCGGCGGGGACCGAAGCTTAGCAAGTGGGCTGTGCCGCGCTTATTGCGGACAGAGGAGAGGTGGAACTTGGGCCATCTCCGTGGGTTGCTTGGGCAAGCCGACCACTTGGAGCCGAACGCGGGCAAGCCCGGCGCCGACAAAGCCAAGGCGTTTTGCTGCCAGCCTGGAAACGTCCACGATACGCCCGGGGACGGCTGGGCCACGGTCGTTGACCGTTAACGTGACCGAGCGGGAATTAGCCAGATTGGTGATCCGAACCTTAGTTCCCATCGGAAGGCTTGGGTGGGCACAAGTAAGTGCATTCATATCATAGAGTTGTCCGCTCGCCGTGTAATCCCCCAGGCATTCCTTGCCGTACCAGCTTGCCACGCCAACCTGAGCCCTGAACAGCGGCGCGTTTGGAGCGCTCAAAAGCTTCTGCTGAGGGGAGCGGGCTTCCGATCGGACGGAGAGTGCCACCATCCCCACGATTGCACAACCCAACATCAAATTTCGCATTCAACCTCCAGATGCTCCTGTTCACCATCACGAGCAAGCCCGAGTCAGAAGTTCCTAATTGCGCTTTGGGATATGGGTAAAAATTACACGATTCAGGGGTGGTTTGTCAAGCTTAATT
>JAKASC010000066.1 GCA_021828245.1 Acidobacteriota bacterium | reverse complement strand
CAACACGCCGAATATAACACGCTCGGCGAGATGACGATAGGGCAGTTATAGTAAAGTAGAAAGAGCGCTCGCGGCGGAGTTGGCGGGCGGGGAATCCGAATTCTTCAACGGGACGTTGCAGCGCGGCGCAGGTTGCCACGGGACGGAGCCATCAAGGAGCAGGGTGAGTTTTCTCAGTCAGGCCAGCGCAAAAAAAATCGAACCGGTCAAACGACTGCAAGGGCGCGTGCGCTTTCCGGGGGATAAATCCATCTTTATGAGTATTGGTCAGGCCAGGCCCTGGATGCCAACCGGATTCAGAATGACGTTGCCGGGATTCCCAAGACCGAAGATATCTCCAACCGGTATGGCGGCACGCTCGGCGGACCGATTCAAAAGGGCAAGACATTTTTCTTCGGGAGCTTCGACGGCTGGCGGCAGGCTGAGCCGATTGGCGGGATCGAGAGCGTACCGACGGCGGCGATGCGTCAAGGAAACTTTGCCGGGACAGGCTACACGATTTACAACCCGGCGAGCGTCCACTGTGTCAAATTCAACTCATCCAAGCAATGCATCACCTATAACCGAAGCCCATTTCCAGGTGATACGATTCCCTTGGCTGACATCAATCCTATCGGTCAGGCGATAGTGAACACGTATCCGCTGCCCAACCGGCCCGGCGACTTCAATAACTATGCGGTTGCTGGCCCGCGCAATCTGGGTTACGGGCAGTACCTGATACGCGTGGATCGCGACTTCTCGCAGAGCCTGCGCGTGTACGGGCTCTACATTCGTGAGAATGACTTCAACAACTCATCCGGCAACGATTTCCCGGGGCCGGGCTCGACGATGTCGCAGAACCCGACCTTCCACAACGATGCGATGCTGGACGCGACCAAGACCTTCTCACCATCGCTGGTCGGGAACTTCAAGGTATCGTTTTTCCGCTGGGTTAACGGCAACGTCCAGGACGTTGCTGTGCAGCAGAATTTCACCGGCTCCAAGCTGGCCGGTCTCAAGATGCCTTTTGTGCCGACGACAACGCACCAGAATATTGTACCCACCATCAGCCCGAGTGGGTTCACCGGGATTTTTGCCAACACCTTCAATTCAAGTGTTGAAAACCAGTGGTATTTTTCACCCAGCTTCGCGCAGGTTGTTGGCAGGCACACGCTGAATTACGGGTTTCAATACAATGTGATTGAGGAGGGCGGCACTGGCGTCCCGGGACAGCCCAACGGTTCGTTCAGCTTTAATGGGCAGTGGACCCGGCTCAATCCTCTGACGGCCACCAAGGACAGCGGGTTGAGCATGGCCGACCTTCTGCTCGGCGACCCGAGCTCCGGCAGCCTGAGCTGGGATCATTTCAACTACATCAGTTTCCGCCAGTACGGGTTGTACGTCGAGGATTACTACAGGGTCCGAAGGAATCTAACGCTGGACCTGGGCCTGCGCTGGGACGGGTACAGCGCTCCGACCGAACGCCACAATCTGATTAACGGACCATTCTGCCTGACCTGCACCAATCCCTACACGAGCCAGATTAACTATACGGCCTATCCGAATCTGCCCAATCCGCTGACCGGCGGTTTCCTGCCGGTGGCGACGGACGGTCGGTCCCGCAGTGCCTATGGAATCGCAGAGGACAACTGGCAACCGCGGGTCGGGTTCGCCTGGGCCATCACTCCGAAAACTGTGTTTCGCGCCGGATTCGGCATCTACACGGATTACGGACTTAGCGGCACGGAGACCTACGGTTTCAACCAGGGCACTTTCTATATCGCCTCACTGGACAACAACCTGAATCCGTCGGGGTACTTTGCCTCCGGGATTCCGTACCCGAACGGCGTCCTGTCGCCGGTTGGGGCCAGCGCGGGTCTTGAGACAAATGCCGGCAATGGTATCACCCATTATCCGGGGACGGAACACGTCGAATGGACCCAGCATTGGATGGCGGATATCCAGCGGCAACTGCCGTGGCGTACGCGTCTGGATGTGGCGTATGCGGGAAGCCACTCCCATGGGCTTGGCGTCGGCCAAAACCAGGACGTCATCACCACCGCGGAACAGCAGGCGTGCTTCCAGGACAACGCTATCTGCAATAATCTCGTTTCGAATCCCTTCTACGGTGTTTTGCCTCTTGCGACATCGCTCGGTTCCTCCCCGAAGCTTCCGGCGTGGGAGTTGATGCGGCCCTGGCCACTATTCAACGGCATCTCCCTCAGCGGTGACAACGGCTACTCGAATTACAATGCCCTACAGATACAGGTGGATCGTAAGATCTATTCACTTGATTACGTATTTGATTACACCTACTCAAACTGGATGTACGCGAATAATTACCTGAACAACGGCGCCTACATCAGCCCAGCCCTGTACTATGGCCCTGCCGGCAACGACGTTAGGCATCTTATTACCTCGACCGTCGTCTGGCCGCTGCCCTTTGGGAAGGGGAAGCTTCTGTTTCGAAGCGCCCATGGGGTGCTGGGCGGATTCCTGAATCATTGGCTGCTGGACACAATGGTCGACTGGCACACGGGATTCCCGGAAGGGGTTCCGGCGGCGAACTTTGTTACCGGCCCCGGCTGCGTGAGTTATGCGCCTCCCAATGGTCAAACCATACAGCACTGGATTAACAACAACCCCAACTGTTACCAGAACCTCGCGCAGTGGCAACCGCGCACAACGCCCGAAAACCTAAGCTACCTGCGGCAACCTTCCCAGTTCCAGATGGATGCTGCGCTGGAAAAGAGATTTGCGATTCCATGGGAAGACATGTTCCTGCAAACCCGGATTGAAGCCACCAATGCGACCAACACTCCGCAGTGGGGAGGCCCAAATCTCAATAACAACAGTCCGGTAAATTGCAGTGGGGTCACATGCACCGGATTCGGAACGATTCAACCCTCCGACGTATCGCGCATCGTGACCATTTCGATGAAGCTGACGTTTTAGTAGTGGACCGGAAACAGGACGGAGCCCGCAGCACGGACAGACGGCAGTGTGCGTAAGATGACGGGGTGAATTACCTCGAGAGGAGGAAGGGGGAGTGGCCGTCTCCCTGCACGCGCATCTGCTTCTGGATAACTACGGCACTCACAAGACACCGCTCATCCAGCGTCGGCTCGCCAAGCGCCCGCGCTACCACCTGCATTTCACGCCTACGGGTGCCACCTGGGCCAAGCTGGCGTCGTCCGCAACGCTGGAAAACGACCGCATCGCTGCGCGCAAGCTGGCCGATCGGTTGCGCCTCCATTCCCTCCGCGCGGTCTATCATGGAAAGAACGGCCTGCGCACGTTGAAAGAACGGGTCCGGGCTTATCTGACCCTGGGTCAAGATCTGGTGCGGGTCATGAACCGGGTCAAGGCTATCTATCGCAGCTGGGGCATTCCCTGTGCGGGCGAGAGGGTTTATAACCCGCGCCATCGTGAGGCGTGGCTGCGCAAGGTCACCCCAGCGAGCGTTCGCCACCAGGCCGAGATTTATACGAGCAGCTCGACGCACGGGTTCGCTGGCGCCAACAAGCGCGGCGAGAGATCCTCGCTGAAGGCAAGAAGCACCCGGCCTGGTAATTGCTTCGTTCGATTCCGTCCCTGGGCCCGATCCGCGCGGCCCTGCTCGTGGCCATTGTCCAGACGCCGCATCGGTTCCGCACCCAGCTAATGCTCTGGAAGTACAGCGGGTTGGGAGTCGTGACCCAGACCAGTGCCGATCACCGGTATGTGGACGGCCAACTCCAGCGATCGAAAAAGCCGGCATTCGTACGGGGACTCGACCCTGCCCACAATCATCATCGCAAGTATGTTTTCAAGAGCGCCGCGATCCAAGCCTCCACGACGAAGGGTCCGTTCCAGGATTTCTACGAGGCTCTGGTTGCCATGGGGATGAGACCCGAGATGGCGCGTCTCACCCTGGCGCGAAAGATGGCCACGATTAGTTGGAGGGTCTGGCGGAAAGGAGTGGCGTTTGACGCCCAATATCTGAAACCGCCAACAGCTTGAGTGTTTCTGGACCGAGTCCGTTCCATTCTCGGAGATCTTTGCGGCGGGCGCGAATCCGGTTCTGGAACACTCGGGGTTCGGGGTAGAGTCTCAAGTGGAAATGTGGGCCGCTACGTGCTTCGTGCACCGAGTCTCGCTTCTCACTCTAGGCCCCCCCGGATAACCCGACATAGCTATGGGCCACGAGTCCCACATAGAACCATGGGTTGCCCGTTGACAACCGTTCTGCTTGTGAGTTTCAGATCGGATTGGCTCCATCGCGAAGGGCGATGAAAACCGCTGGGAAAGGAAAACCGAAATGGCAGGAATGCGGCGATGACGCCCGTCGGAAACACCCCGGTTCAGTCACGGGGGGCTGGGAGCAACAGAAAGTCCGGCCGTCGCGGCAGTGTTTTTGCTTGACTTCCCAGTCGATAGAACGCCCCCTCGCCCAACTCAACCGCCAACTCCTGGCCTGGGAACGAATCTACAACACCGTCCGTCCTCACCAAGCTCTCGGCTACCTCACCCCCCTGGAGTTTCTCGCTCAATCCTCATCTCAAAGAAAGGACCTCCTGTGTCACTAATCTACTGGACGAGTACAGGGGCTTGACATAAGTATGTGGTTGTCGCATGGTTTTACGGATGAGAAACACGCTGGACCTGGATGACCGATTATTTCGGGAGTTGAAGCGTAAGGCCGCCGAGCAAGGAGTTCCCATGAAGGCGCTGGTGCATGATTTGCTGCGGCGTGCGCTCGCTCGTCGGGCGTGGCGTGAAAAGTACCGGTTTAACTGGAAAGTCGCCCCACGGGGAACGATCCAACCCGGTGTGCGGTTAAACGACCGTAAATCCCCGTTTGATTTGATGGACGGCCGTTGAGTCTGGCCGCCCGCTGGCCCATTCCCAATGAAGGTTATCCTCGTCACTGGCGCCACGGGTTTTTTGGGCCGCCATTTGATTCAGCAGCTTCGGCGGTCGGATGCCCGCCTGCGCATCCTGTGTCGAAGCGCGGCCCCGTGGGAGCAAGAAACAGGATTCGAGATTTTTTGCGGAGACGTCGTTCGCCGTGACCATGTTCGGCGCGCTGCGGAAGGCGTTCAGGAAATCTATCATCTGGCCGGAATGGTCTCGCGCGATCCGCGGGACGCCGAGCAACTGTTCCGCACCCACGTCGAGGGAACTCGCCATGTCTGCGACGCGGCGCTCGAACACGGGGTGGAAAAAGTTTTGGTCGTTTCCTCCTCCGGAACCATCGCCGTCAGCCGCGAACCGGTCGTCCGAGATGAAACCGCCGGCTACCCCTATGAAGTGATCGGCGCTTGGCCGTACTACCTCAGCAAGGTTTATGAGGAAAAACTCGCCCTTGAGTATTTTGCGCAACGTAGATTGCCCGTGGTGGTCGTCAACCCGAGTTTACTTCTCGGTCCAGGCGACGATCGGGGCTCCTCCACGCGCGATGTGGCGCTTTTTCTCGAAGGCCAGATTTTGGCTGTTCCCCGCGGCGGCTTGAGTTTTGTGGACGTCCGAGACGCGGCCGCCGGCGCCATTGCCGCCATGGAACGAGGACGACCGGGCGAGCGCTATCTGCTGGGCGGCGTCAACTGGACCTTTCGCCAGATGATTGAAGAGGTGGCGCGGATTTCCGGCCGGCGCGCGCCTCGGCTCGAGCCTTCGCTCCAAGCGTCGCTGCGCGGCGCACGCTGGCTGCACCGCCTCTATCGCCTGGCAGGAAAATCATTCAAGCTGGACGACGCCTCCATCCAAATGTCCGCCTGCTTCTGGTATTGTGATTCAACCAAAGCGAAGAACGAGTTGGGTTTTAGGACGCGCGACCCCCTGGAGACCCTAAAAGATACGGTCGAGGATGTCCTACGGCGTCTTGGCTCCCAGCGGAGATAGAAATATAAAATTAATGATCGGCTAAAAATCGGCGCTTCACCCTAGGCATATCCTCCATCATGAAGCCGAACCGGAAAATCGCCGTCGTCCTTAATCCTCGCTCAGGAGGAGGCAAAGCCGGCCGTCGGCGGAAGGAGATTGAACATCGTCTTCGCGGGCGGCTGGGAGCGGTGACGGTGCGCTTGACGGATGCGCCCGGCGCCGGCGTGGAACTCACCCGCGCCTTGTTACGGGAAGGGTATGACCTGATTATTGCCGCCGGGGGCGACGGCACGGCTAATGAGGTCGCCAACGGCTTTTTGGAACAAGACGAGCCTGTCAACCCCGAGGCATGTCTCGGCATTTTGCCGTTTGGAACCGGCGGCGACTTCCGCCGCACGCTCGGTGTTCCTCCAAACCTTGATTCAGCCGCTGAAATCTTAGCCGAAGGGAAAACCCTCGCGATAGACGTGGGCAAAGCGACGTTTGACGCTCACGGCGGCCCGATGACGCGCTATTTTATTAATTTGCTGAGTTTCGGCATCGGGGGCGAGGTGGCCGCTCGCGCTAAAAACCCCGCCCGCATTCTGGGCGGCCGCGCGGCGTTTCTTTGGGCCACCGTGAAGAGCTTCATCATTTACAGCGGGAAAGAAATTCGCATGACGCTCGACGGGAAGGACGACGTGCAGGCCTTTGTCACGGACGTCGCGGTCGGCAATGGCTGCTTCTACGGCGGCGGCATGTGCGTTTGTCCGACCGCCCATTTGGATGACGGCATATTCGAAATCACGGTGATTGATTACATGAACTGCCTGCAATTCATCCGTGAGATTCCCCCTCTCTATTCGGGAAACATCTACCGGCGTCCTCAAGCTCACCACTGGCGGGCGCGCCAATTGCGCGCTGAGGCCGATGGCGAGACCAAAATCGAGATTGACGGCGAGCCGCTCGGAAGGTTGCCGCTCGAAGTCACGGTTTTGCCCGGTCGGTTGAAAGTGATCGCTCCGAACCGGTCCTCAAGCTGAATCCCTAAGACCGCTGGCGGCCAAAAATAGATCGGCCCGGACTGACTATGCAATCCGGGCCGATTCCCGAGCGCGAGGGAGGGGACTATTGCCCGGCTCGGGTGACTTGTTGTCCCCGTCCCGCGTAGCTTGGCATATCGCGGCTCTCTGCATGGGAATCGCCAACCGAATTCGGGAGTCGCCCCAATCCAGCAGCCGAAAGCCGCTTCGCACACGAGAGAGGACGAAACTCTGTTGTTCTTCCTACGACAAGGCTTATGGGCCAAGGCGTCGTAGGGCGGGAAAAGTACCCTCCCTAATCCCTCTCAGTCAGTTTGCACCTTCCCTCACTTCGTGGATGGCTTCTTGCAACCTGGTTTCCATTCATATCTTCTTGAAAATCCATAGAGTGGGCATGTCCGAGGAATGGAATTCTTACTCACCGGCATGTAAAGCTGACGCACGAACCAACCCCCAGGAGGTTCGTGCCCCTGCCTGACCGTCCGGCGAGCAAGCCTGCTCGGTTAGGATGCATCATTCTGAGGCGATGGCTCGGATAAGGGAAGGACATCGGCAAACACGAAGCCGTCCCGTTCAACAATCTCCCCTTTCTTAATGCAAATAGGCTTATGAAACATCGGGCCGGCATAAACGAAGCTGTGGAATTCTCCATTTTCGCCACAAGGATCAACGCCCGGGGGAAGCTGGGCCAGCAGTTCAACGTCAAACTCACGGCCGGCAAACGATCCGGACAATTTTTTGGGGTTCACACATGTCAGCAGGGCGCGGACGCCGTTCGAGATCATCTCGCGCGCCAAGGCTCGGGTGTCCAAACCCCAGACCGGAAAGAGGGGCGTCATATCGCAAGCGGCCATTTTTTCTTCCCGATAGCGCCGGATATCCTCTAGGAAAAGGTCTCCGAAGGCGACATGCCGAACGCCTTCCGCCTTAGCCCGTTCGATAGCGGCTGCCATGGCGGTTTCGTATGCCTCGTTGGGACATGGATACGGAATGGGAACGGTGACCAACGGCAGACCTGCGCTCTCCGCTTGCTGCCGCAGGAGGGTTTCGCGCACGGCATGCATGGCCACACGGTCATACTTGCGGTTCACCGTCGTCAGCAGGGCGACGACTTCAAAATCTCCCTGCCGACGCAACACTTCGAGCGCCCACGCGCTATCTTTTCCGCTTGACCAGGAAAGCCAGGCCTTGGGCCGCGACGGCATGAGGTCACGATAGCCGGAACCACTCAGAATGGCAAGGGGCGCGCGAGCTGCCGCCGGCAGGCGCCCCTCACAGGATGTGAGCCAAGTAGAGCATCAGCGCGAAAATCAGGATGGGAATCAGCGCCAGCACAACGTAGAAAAGAATTTTTCGGCCGAGCGGCTCGCGCCGGTGTTTCCAATCCCGGAGTTCGGCGCGCTCAGCCACGCCGACTTCGTCCTGATGTTCCAAATCCCAGGCGAATTCCTTGGCACTCGCGTAGCGATTCTTAGGGTCACGCTCAAGGGCCCGATAAATAATCTCCTGTAATTGGGGAGAGATTTCCGTGTTGAGCTCGCGCGGCGGAACCGGACTATTCAGCAACCGGTCATTCATAATGGCGAAGGCATTGGGCCCTCGGAAGGGAACTTTACCGGTCACCATCTCGTAGAGCATGACGCCGAGAGCGTAGAGGTCGCTCCGAGCGTCGCCGCGAAGCCCGCGCACTTGCTCAGGCGAAATGTAATCCGGCGTGCCCATGGTGTTCGACAGTTTGGTGAAAGTAATGCGCCGCGCGCCGGCGTTCGAAGCGATGCCGAAATCAATCAGCTTGATGTGATCGTTTGCGTCCACCATGATGTTTTCTGGTTTCAAATCCCGATGCACAACGCCTTGCGAGTGGATGTATTCAAGGGCATTGCAGATTCCGCGGGCGATGCGGACGGCGCGCTCGATGGGAAGTTTGCCTTCCTCATTCAGGATCTGCCGGAGCAGCCGCCCTTCCACCCACTCCATCGCCAGGTAAATGCGGCTGGGTTGGTCTTCGGGAAGAATCTTCATCACGCCCGGATGGTCGAGCCGCCGGCCAATCGCGGCCTCGCGGTGAAACCGCTCAAAAAACACCGGGTCGCTTTCCATTTCGGGATGGGGGACCTTGATGGCGACGGGATGGCCCGTGCGCAAGTCCGTGGCGCGGAAAATAGACGCCATGCCGCTCCGAGCGACCAAGCTCTCAATGCGGTAATGGTCGAGCTGATCGCCCGGATGGACTGGAGTCATCGTCAACGGATGAAGATACAGCCGTTAAAGAAGCTTGTAGGGCCGCCCGCGATACATGCCCACCCGCTCCACGCTTCGAACGCGGATGAGCTGGACGCTAATATTATCACTGCCGTCCCGCTCCTTGGCAAGCGACACCAGCCTTTGAGCGGCGCTCCTCAAGTCAGCGTCCGGGGCCACAATGGGAGCGATCTCCGGGTCGGTGACGGCGCCGTGCAGGCCGTCCGAGCAGAGCAAGATCGCGTCTCGCGGCGCGATGGGATAATCGCTCAACTCGGTGCTCACAAACAATCCGGCTCCGAGGGAACGGCTCAGCATGTGCCGGGTCAACGCGTTGGCCGCATCTTCCTCGCCCAACAGCCCTAGGCGCGCCTGTTCGGCGGCCACGGTGTGGTCGCGCGTCAGGAGGCGGGCGTGGCCGTCGCGAATGAGATAGCAGCGCGAATCTCCCACGTGGGCCACAGTAGCGCGGTCGTAACGCAGAGCGCAAGCGACCAACGTGGTCGCCATGTCAGAACCGCTCGGACCGACGGCGTGGCTCGCCTCCAGAATCCGCGTGTTGGCGTCCTGAACCAGACGCGGCAACAGGGAAGAGACCGGCTCGTCAGGGGGCGCGTCCCTGAATCCGTCGAGCAGACTTTCAACCGCGGTGCGCGCGGCCACTTCGCCGTGCGACTGGCCGCCGACTCCGTCGGCCAGAACGAAGAGCCAGCCACGACGACGCCTCTCGTCGGGCGTGGCGGGGGCGAAATGGCCGAGGTAATCCTCGTTTCCCTCGCGCACGTTTCCGAGATCGGAAAGCTCAGCGAATTCCAGGTCCAACATGACAGTTTAGAATAGGCGACCGGCCAAAGCCCTGCCCTATTCCGGAGACGACGGAGCAATCTCGGGTGCCGCAATTCTTCACGCTTCAACTCGGCTTTCCACCAGGGTTGTCCGACCCTTGGATTTGCTCGACCGGACAAAGTAAATGCCGCCATAAATCGCCCAGACGAGCGCGATGCCAAGCGCCAGCAAGGGCTCCATTTTCGTGCCATAGCCCATGAAGGGGCCAATCAAATAGAACGCCATGCAGGCCAAGTTAGCCAGCAGCCCGAACAAGGGGATCAGGAAATGCTTCACCGTACTAAAGTTCGGGTGTTTGTGATAAGCCACCATGCACACCACGCAAC
>JAKASC010000065.1 GCA_021828245.1 Acidobacteriota bacterium | reverse complement strand
TATGAGCGAAGTTGACGGCGAGCATCAGTTTGTCTTCCGGTGTGTTAATCACAATCGAGTAGTTGGCGCAGGTCTGCTGAGCGCGCAGCATGGCGCTGCTCAGCACCAGCATCGCCGAAAGCAAAGCCAGAGAGCGCATGGAAACCTCCAGAATGGGGGATGATTTCCTCGGGTTCAGCTCGGAGCACGGCAGCCAAGCGCGGGCAGGCGTTCCGCTTCTTCTGCAACGGCGTGCCACGCGGTTTGTCGCGCTTCGAGCAGTGCGAGTATTACATACCGCAGGACGGACGGAATTGCCAGCGCAAAATGTTGCCGCCCGTGGCCTGGTGCGACGGGTTGACGCGAGGAATACAATCAAGAGAGATGTCAAACCGGGAGAAAATGCTCGAAAAAATTCGCAGGGCGCTCGGAAGAAACCCGGACAATGCGCTCGGCGCAGCCATGGCCCCGCCCCCGCTGGAGGATGAAGGAGCCGCGCCGGCCACGGCCGGCGAAGCACTGCTCTTGGAATTTGAGCGTGAGTTTGAGGCGGTTGGCGGCAAGACCTATCGCGCCCGAAGCGCGGCAGAGCTGAGCGAGGTATTGCGCTCGATTTTGGAGGGATGCGGCGCTCGGCGAGTGGTTCTTTCCGGCAATCCGATGCTGGCCGAAGCCGGCGTCGCCGAAAAATGCCTGCGGCTGGGGAAAGCGGTGGTCGGTTGGAACGGTGGCCCCGACGAAGCCGGCTTCCGAAAAGAAGGTTTTGCCGCCGACGCCGGCATCACCGGCGTGAGTTTCGCGCTGGCGGAATCGGGAAGCCTGGTGCTGACGAGCGCGCGAGAGGGCTCGCAACTAGCCTCACTGGCGCCACCGATTCACATTGCGCTTTACACGAGACAGCAGATTTGTGCGCGGCTGGAGGAAGTGCTGCGCGGGCTTTCCCGAGAGGCTGAGGGCGGCCCGGGAGGAAAAGGCCGGTCGGTGGTGTTCGTCACCGGCACCAGCCGCACCGCAGATATCGAGCAGATCCTGATTCGAGGCGTGCACGGCCCGCGAGAGGAACATGCCGTACTCTTGGAGCCGGCATGCCTCGGCGACGAATGAGAAACTTTTCTCGCCCAGGGCGAGGACCAGACCGCGTACCGCCGCGCGACAGAGGAGCGGCTGGCGCAGTGGGCGTAACGGGATACCTCATCTACAAGGGCGTCCAGGCCGGAGTCCAGATTTACAACAGTGGGGGAATCTTACCCAATCAGACTGAGAACCAACTAGTCGATCGGATAGCGCGCGAGTTATGTGTTGACCGAAATGCTTGGGGGGAAGCGATCCACGAGTGGAAGGACAGTACCGGTAATTTTCCGCTGTCAGAGCAGGAAATAGAAGAGCTCGCTCGGGCGCTTCCCAAGACGCAGGGCTGCACTCTGACCAACGAGTGACATACGTATGCGAGGCATACAGGCTACAAGTCGAGTCGAATTCCAGGCTTCCCTCGGCGTGTTCGGAAAGGGAGTCGAGTTCGACTCAATTTCGCGAGAACTGAAGCTGCAGCCGTCGCACTCACATCGGGCCGGCGACCCCGGCCTCACCCGACGGCCGTACCCGCAGGACCTGTGGCTCCTTGAATCGCCACTTCCCGCCTCGGAGGCCTTCGATGCCCACCTAGGCTGGCTGAGAGACGCGCTTGCGCCCCATTACCAGTTCCTGCGGACGCTGAGGGAGAAGTACGAGGTCCGTAGCTACTGCGGGATCAGTTCCGAGGGCGTCAGGTGTCAGTTCCGGGTCTCGCCCGACGCGCTGAGAATTTTTGTTGACCTCGGGATTGCTATGAACCTGACCGTGATCTTCGTCGGCGGCCCCGAGTGCGGCGCCTCTTCGGACACGGCGGGCACCGGCCGCGCGCAATCGCCCGGAAGCACGGTATCCTTGGAGTTTGTCGGGGAGGCGAGCGACGTGGGCGAGGTCTCAAGGGAACTTGGCCCGGTCGCCGCGCATGCCCGCGAGGCGGGCGCGTCTGGGGAATGGGAAACGCGGCAGGGACGAGGTTGCTGGTCCGTCGCGGCACCGGCCTCACGGGAAGAGGGGCCGGACGCTCAACTGGTCTGGCTTGCTGCGGAGCTGTTTCCTTATGCGTCCTTTCTGAAGTCCGTCGTGTCCAGGGTCGAACCCGTGGTGCGCTGGAGCCTCCGCACCGAGAGCGATATCATCGACCAGAGCCTCTGTCCCGAGGGGCTAAGCCTTCTTACCTCTTTTGGCATCCCGCTGGAGCTTGACGCTTCCCTCCTTACCATCAAGTAGGGTGCCATGCGGGTGGCGCGAATGGATTGGAACGGTAACCTGTGGTATCCCTATTACGACAGGGCGGGCTGGGTGCGGATCCTGACCAATGCGACGGGGACGGTCTGCTACGACGCGCATTTTTATCCGTTTGGCGGGGAGTTGACGTTTACGAACACCTGCGGGCAGAGCTACAAGTTTGCCGGGATGAGGCGCGACGCGACGACGGGGCTGGATCACACAAGGTTCCGGCAATACTCCTCGAACCTGGGGCGGTGGTACAGCCCGGACCCGCTGGGCGGGGAGGTGACGAATCCGCAGCCGCTCAATCGGTATGCGTACGTGCTGAACAATCCCACGACGTTCGTTGACCCGCTGGGGCTGTTCGAGGCGGTTCCTCCGGGGTGCTTTGCCTTGAGCTCCGGCTTCGATTACTTCTGCCCGTCACAGGACGGAGGGCTCGGCACGCCCGGCCCCATCCTGCCTGTCCTGCCTGCTATCCCAAGCGGGGGCGGCGGGGGCAGGGGCGGGGTCCTCGTCGCGTCGAATGGGAACGGGGCGAAAGCGGCGAGCCCCTGCTGGCCTGCCGGTTTTGGCTTCGGCCTAAGTCTCTCTGGAGACGTGGAGGCGGGGACACCGTCGTCGGGAAGCGCCGCGACGGGGAGCGTTGGCACGGGGCTGTTCTACAACGCTAAGAGCGGGCCATCGGCCGGCGCCTTTGCCAGCGGCGGCGCGATGACGTTTAGCCGCTCCGCTAGGGCGGGCGTGCCAGCCCAGACCTCCGCGCCGCCTACCTCGCTGTTGGGCTTTATAGGGGGCGGCCTCAAATTCTTTCTCACAAACGCGGGCTCGGTCCAGCAACTTGAAGGGCGGTTCTCCGTGCTGAGCCTGAACGCCGGCTACGGCCCAGCTCAAGCGTCTCTGCAGTACGCCTGGTCGGGTAGTACCTGGCAGTTGTCGATCAGCGTTGGGCCTATGGGGGTGGGCGCCGGGGCATCTGGCTCTTCGTTCACTACGGCCACGGCCACTACCGGCGCCGGGTGCAAGGGGTCGAAGGTGGCGTTCTGAGTTTCTGCGCGGAGGTAACAGGGGGGCTATGAAGAATATGTCCGGTGGCTTCCAGCCATGCTGGGGGGAGTTCAGGAGGCTGCGTCGCCGCTGGCTCCTGCTCCTAGCTTTTTACGTTCCCGTCTGCTATTCGGCCGGCTGGCTTTCCGTCCGGCTCTTTGGGTCTGCCAAGCCGGCCTTCGTTCTCGCCTTAGGGTGGGCCGTTGCGGCCGGCCTCTGGGGGTTCCGGATGATCTTTTGGCCGTGTCCGCGTTGTGGCCAAGCTTTCCTCATTCCCTGGGGTGTCTTTACCGGGCGTTGCTCGCGTTGCGGGCTTCCCAAGTGGGCCGACCCGGCCGGTGGCGCAGGCATGGCTTCTTGATGTCTGCGACCCAGAGGTGCGCACACATATCGTAATGTGATATGTCAGCTAGGACGCGGCGGGGGATTTGACCAACGACGGCAGTCACTCGTATCAGTCCGACGCGGAGGGGCGGCTGAGTTCGGTGGACAGCGGCTCGACGTGGTGGGCGAGGTACAATGCGCTGGGTGAGCGGGCTGAATGGATTTCCTCGGGCGAGGCGGATCAGCACCTGTTCGACCCTTGGGGCACGTGGTTGGGCAACGCGGGCGAATACAGCACGTTGCCCGCGCTGGGCCATTATCGGGCGTTGTACATCAACGGCGAGGCGGTTTACCTTCACCGGAACAACCTGGGCTCGAGCCAGACGCAGACCGATTACAGCGGCACGCAGATTCAGGACATGGCGTTTTACCCGTGGGGCCAGGTTTGGTGGCGAGCGCAGCAGGGGACCGGATGGGGCTTCGCGGGCATGCCCTATTGGGACGTCAACACCAACACCAGCTTCACGCAGTTTCGGGAATACTCCATGAACGTAGGGCGGTGGTACAGCCCGGACCCGTTGGGCGGGGAGGTGATGAATCCGCAGTCGCTCAATCGGTATGCGTACGTGCTGAACAATCCCACGACGTTCATTGACCCGCTGGGACTCAAGAAGCCCGTCCTCTGCGAGGTCAGCACTGTGGTTTGTCAGGCGGTGAGCGGGGCGGTGGCGGCGGGGGCGGCGCGCCCCAGCCTGTGGCCTCGCACCCGGCGGGCCCGTTCCCTGGACCGTTGCAGCCCGTGGCCGCGCATCAGCCAGCAAGCCCGCAGCCGCAGGCACAGTGCAATTCGCAATACGACCAGGCTGTGTCCAGGGCGCGCTCGGCGCTCACGCGAGGCGCCGTGGTCGTCCTAGCCGCTGTTGGGGTCCCGGGAGATGTCGCTCTGGCCGCGTGTGGCGCCGCGGGCGAGCTCGCCCCCGTCTGCACGGAGGCGGTGGAGGCGGCTCTGGCCGGCCCCACCGGGGTGGGGATCGTTAGCCTCGTTCAGCAATACGAAAGCGCCGTCAACGCGGCGAAGGCGCGGTTGCAGGCCTGCGAAGAGCCTTGAGCTTTGGCCGCGCTGCAACTGCGCCTCGTCGGGGGTGGGAGAGAGATTAAATGGCCGATGGCGACAGGCGAGGCAAGCACAGGCGGCGGCTCTTTGCCGTGCTCGGGGCGACGTTCGTCTGGGCGGCGCTTCTGTGCGGCTGGTTTTTCGGGTGGTGGCGTGTTTCGGAGGTCCTCCGGTTGCCGCCTGCGCACCCGAGGATGGTGATGGCACTGGCCGTGGTTTTTTTTGTCCTGTTCTGGGCATGGTTCTGGGGGCGGGGTCGGGGCGCTGGGCTTTCCAGGGCGTGGCTTGTGTTGAGGATTTGCTCCGACGCCTTACTGATTGCGCTACTCGGGGGCCTGCTCCTCTGGCGGTGGCCCTCGGCCGCCCTTGTCGTGGTGGGTTTTGCGCTGGCTGGGTCGTATGCCGCGAGATTCGTAGTCGCCGTGGTTAAACTGGCTGGACGCCGCGAGCTGAGGGAAGCGGGCGGCCACTGCCGGCATCCCCGCTAATCGGGGCGACCGTTACCGGTGGCAGCGCTGCGCGATGGCGAACTTCTCGGAAAAGCCGATTCGGTGCCGGGCCGGTTGAGAAACCGTGTGTAGAAATGTGCCAACAATCGTGAAAAACAGGCAGGGTTCTGGCAGGAAGCGTGCCACGAATTTTGACACTGAAATCTGTGAGCCCTTTCGTATCAGTAGGCGGGCTTCCGCTTACAGTGACAACCTACACTCCTTTTGCTCTGAATTGGACGGCTCGGCTTGCGTCGCGCCGAACAGATTCGAGGCAATGGTCGGCGCGGGGTCGGAGCTGGCAGAAGCTGCGGGGTGCGTCGTGGATGCCGGAGCCGGCGTAAGATTCGAAGGCTTTGCTTTCCGCCGCTCGTCGGCCTTGCGCTTGGCTTCTTCCTGCGCGGCCTTGGCTGCGGCTTCCATCGTGGCTTTTGCTCGCGCGAGCGTGCTGCTCAGTTGCTGGTGCGTATCAACGTAGGCGGTAAGCTCCTTTGCAAAGTCGCGGTCCAGTTCTTCCGGCGTCCCGACAAAGCTTAACGGCGTCGCGAGCACGGCGTTCTCCCCTTCCTTCGCACGTTTGGGGATTACCGTTGCCCGCACCGTGGTGTCGCTCTCGCGCGCCACCGTGATGAGCACGGTGCGCCCCGCCAGAAGCGGCATGAGTTCAGTGAACATACATCCTCCTCCTATGATGTTTGTCTACTCCTTCTCGAGCAGCGCTCGAAGATAATCTCTCTCTCGCCGAACACTCGCCAACTGCTCGGGTCCGGAAATCTCCCGCTCAATGGTGACCGGGCCTCGATAATTCAACGCCTTCAGGCGCGCGAAGATCTTCGGAAAATCCACCAAGCCGTGCGGGATCTCTACTTCCTTTCCCAGATCGCGAGGGTTCGTCGGGTAAAAACCATCCTTGGCGTGCATATTCTTTACCCACGGCCCAATCACATCCAGCGAGTCCAAGGGATTGGCCTTGCCGTAGAGAATGAGGTTCGCCGTATCCAAATTGGCTCCTTGATTATCCAGGCCCACGTCCTCGATGGTTCTCAGCAACGTCACCGGGGTTTCCGTCCCCGTCTCATAAAGAAAGTCTTGCCCGTTGGCGCGACAATAGCTCACCACCTGCTTGAGCGCTTCCACAACCTCCCGATACAAGATTTCGTTGGGATTCTCCGGAATAAAACCCACGTGAATCCGAATGGCGGGAAGGTTCAGCCGCTTGGCGTAATCGGAGAACTTCAGGATCTTCTCAATGCGCTGGGCGCGGTAGGTGGGCGGCACAATGCCCAGCGTTAGCGGCCCGTCATAAAAATTATAGACGTCCGGCCCGGGCCCTGAAGTTCCCAGCGCCGTACAGACGATGTGATATCTTTCTAGCGCCTCGCCCAGCCGCTCGACCAAGCTGTCATCCAGATAGCCAATCTGCAATTGGCACGTGGGCATGCCGAGGTCGTGAACTTTTCGGATGGCGGCCTCCGGGTTGTTGCCGATTCCCAAAATGATGCCCAGGGCGAACGGCGGATAACCTGGCGAGGCCGGCGGCGGCGAGGGTTTCAGCGGAGCGCGGTTGGGGTGCGGCACCTCACCCGGCGAGGCCAGCCCGGCCACCGGGGCTGCACTCCATCCCGCCGCCAAGGTGACCACCGAGTCTTTCAGAAATTCCCGCCGCGTGGGTTGCTCCATGTTCATTCCTCCCAAGATGCCAAGGTGACGAATCCATACCTCATCCCCGCTCAAGAGTCGAGCGTCACCCGCTGAATGGCTTCGTGCCCGCCCTATCTTAACCACGAATCCCGTTGGGTGGAAGGCCATTGGCGAGGAGTTGGGGGTTGAAGGCCGGGGCGAGCTCAATCCTGAGCCTCGCCCCGGCGGTTCATCAAGCGTTCAGAAACTCAACTGGGCGCCGAGTTGAATCCTTCGCGCTCTGTAGGCTCCGAAGATTTGCCCAAAACTCCCACCACGGTTCGCGCGAATTTGGCCAACAGCGGTTGACTGGCGCTGCCCCCGCCCCGCCGGGTAAGCTTTTGAGCAATCTATTTCCGCAATACGTTAGTTATGCGCGTGCGCTAATTGATGGGTCGTGGCCGTGGTGGCCTTTTCCTGTTGAGCGGCGAGCTTCTGCACGATTGCGAATTCCTTCTTAGCCTCGGCGATTTTTCCTTCTCGCTCGTAGGTCATGCCCAGTAAATAGTGGCAGCGGCGGGCTTGGTGCGGCTTGAGTTCGGCAGCGTGCCGAAGGGCTTGTTCGGCCAAAGGCAACTCATGAAGCCGAAAGTAGGCTTCGCCCAAGTCAAGATAGGCTTCGCCGCTTTCGGGGTCGGAACGGATGGCCCTCGTAAAGTAGGGAATGCCCGCCTCGGCTTCATGGAGAGTTCCCATATAGAATTCACCCATCGCCAGGTTGTATTTTGGCATTTCGGGGCTGAGCGCAAGCGCGCGCTCGAGCGATGCCTTGCCAGCCTCGTTGTGGGAGCAGCCGATTTCAACCAAACCTCGCTCGAAATATGCCTCCGGGAGCTTGGGGTCTAGCGCAATGGCTTGGGCAATGTTCTTTTCAGCCTTAGTGCATTCACCCGCGTAGCGGAAAACCCGCGCCACATAGACATAAGTGAGGGCCGAGGTAGGGTCCCGCTGAACCATCCTCCGGACCCAGGTGTCCGCGTCCGCGTTGTCCTTCAACTGGTGGTAGGCGAGGGCAATCTGGAACATGGCGACGATATTTTGGGGCTCGCTGGCAACCACTTTCTTTAATTCCTCGATGCCCTTACGCAAGCGATGCACGCCGAGATACGATACGCCCAGGTCCATCCGCGCCGTGGTGTCGCCGGGCCGCGCCTGCACAGCCCTTTCGAGAGGTGGAATAGCCTCCTGGAACTGGCTGAGGGTCTCAAGCGTCATGCCGTAATTGAACGCTACATCGGGATTATCCGGAAACAGGGCATAGACCTTTTTGAAATTCTCCGCTGCTTCCACCAACTTACCCTGCGAAAACTGGCGGATGCCTTCGTCCAGCCAGCCTTGGGCTTGGCGGAGTTCCGCCTCTTGCTGAGGGGTGGGCTTGTGACGTTGACGAGGCGGCTGCGTCGCTCCGAGCGGCGTAAACACCACGAGCATCAGGAGGCAGACAAACATTCCCGGCCAACATCCAGGCCGTTTAGCTTGCCTTTCGAAGTGCGTGACGCGCTGGCCGAGGCCGTCAACTTCACCCACCATGACGCGCCGTTGACTTTTCGGACGCAACCCGCTCTCCCTGCCTAAGAGTTGCCGGGCCGTAGCATCGCTGTGCCGAAATCCCTTACCATCCGGCGGCACACGCCCAAGGTGTTCCAGATTTTATCACGACCGGAGGGCGCAAGGTCCGCGATCGGCTTGAGGATTGACCCTGCCCGCGGAGTAAGAGCCACAAGTCAATCGAGGTGAAAAACCTCCTCGAGTTCCTGCATCATTTGGTCGGGTTGGCCGCCTCCGAGCTCTTCAAAATAGGGCGCCATGAAGGTTTGCCAACGGGTGTTCACATCCTCGCGGGCCATCGCCTCGAGCGCCGATTGAAAATCGCGGGGCGCCTCGAAATATCCAAACAGAAGGCCATCGGGGCGCAAGAATAGCGAGTAGTTGCGCCAACCCGCCCGTCGCAGCGCATCGAGCATCTCCGGCCAAACCTTGGTGTGCTGGAGCTTATATTCCTCCAATTTGTCTTGGCGAACTTTCAACACAAAACCCACTCGCTTCATACCCTTGCCTCCCCACAGTCAATTCGTGTGGTCATAAATCTCTCGTTTTTGGGTCACTCATTGTTAGCCATCAGCGAGCGCAACAGCAATGCCTGCTTTCTCCTCTGGGTTCGGGCAGGCTATGGGCCGTTGCAATTGTCTGCGCTGCGCAAGCACCCCTTGGAGACGATTTGGCCATAGCCTCCGCAGCGGCTTGAGCGAATTCTGCCGACTGTTGCTCCCTCTTCTGCACGACGGTCTCAACCTCGGACGGCTCTTTTCGCGAGCTCTGCCCGCCGGCGCAACCGCTCGCCGGCAATATAGTACATCGAAGACCCACTCGTGTTCGCTGAAGATTGCGACGCGGCCGTGACGAGAGGACTGTCGTGGTACGGACTCCTCGAGACACGTTGGCCGAGCCGCGGGCCCAAGCCTCTCAATCACAAAGCATCATCACAAAATGCCGAGCTTGAGAGAAGCTGTTCCTGAAGCGACAGCCCTCCGGCAAATCTTTTGCCCCTTGTCTCTCCGCGCCGACGGTCGCGGTTGGGCTGCGCCTTGTCCCCCTGCCCGCGCCGGATCCGAAGCGGCTCGGAGTGCCCAAGCCTCTGGACAAATACGGCAGCTTGGGCCATTCTGGTAAACCCAACTTATCTTATGGCTCAACAAGTCATCCAACAACGCAAGCGCGGGTTTATTGGTATTAACGCTCACCCGGAAGGTTGCCGACACAACGTGGAAGAGCAAATCGCGCGAGTTCGCCAGGCCGTGCCGCGCGACGGCGGAATAGCGAACGCTCTCATCATCGGAGCCTCGACAGGTTATGGCCTGGCTTCGCGGATTGCCGCCGCGTGGGGCTATGGCGCGCGGACGCTGGGGATTTTTTACGAGCGGCCGCCCAAAGAAGGCGCCACGGCGACAGCCGGCTATTACAATACGGTCGCTTTTCACGATGCGGCTCGCCGGGACGGTCTTGTGGCCGCAAGCATCAATGGCGATGCCTTCTCCGACGAGGTCAAGCGCCAAGCGGGGGACGTGCTGGGTCGAGATTTTGGGCCGCTCGATCTGGTCATTTATAGTGTGGCTTCGCCGCGCCGCGTCCATCCGCGCACGGGCGCCATCCACGATTCAGCGCTTAAGCCCATTGGCCGGCCGTTCACGAGCAAGAGCATTGATTTGCGCTCGGAACAGATCGTGGAAGTCACCATCCCGCCCGCCGACCCAAAGGAAATTGAGGATACCATCGCGGTGATGGGCGGCGAAGACTGGCGCACGTGGATTGAAATGCTGATGTCCGAGGGGCTGCTGGCACGCGGCGCGCGCACCTTGGCGTATTCTTATATCGGCCCGCGCGTGACGTGGCCCATTTACCGCGACGGAACCATTGGCCGGGCCAAACAAGACCTAGAACGGACGGCGCGCG
>JAKASC010000064.1 GCA_021828245.1 Acidobacteriota bacterium | reverse complement strand
GGCAGTATGATTTCAAGAATCTCGCTCTCCTGTTGCGCTTGGCGGAAGAGCGCGGCTTGCGGGTGGTGGTGCAGGTCTATACGGATTCGGCGCCCGATTGGGTGGGGCAACGTTATCCCGAAGCGCGTTTTGTGGATCGCTCGGGCGCCGTCATCCACTCGCAGGCGGCGCCTGGCTATTGCATGGACCATGAAGGGGTCCGCAGCGAAATTGTGAAGTTTTACGAAGCGCTATCACAGGAGGCCAACCGCCACGCTTCCTTGTACGGGTGGGATGTCTGGAGCGAGCCGCACGTCATCAATTGGGCAGAGTTCGATTATCTGAAGGACCCTGAGTTCTGCTACTGTCCGTCCACGCAGGCGCGGTTTCGAAGTTGGCTCCAATCGAAATACAAGTCGCTGGCGGCATTGAATCAGTCATGGTACCGGAGGTTTTCAAGTTGGGATGAGGTGAGCCCGCCGCGATTTTCCACCATTCTCTCCTTCACCGATTATTTGGACTGGCGAAGTTTCATTGTGGACAAGCTGGCGGCGGATTTGAAAACCCGGGTGGAGGCCGTGCGCCGTGCCGACGTCACCCATCCGATTACCAGCCACGCCGCGGCGCCCGGGCTGTTTACCGATCCTCGGGACGGTTACGGCGAGCCGGATGATTGGAAGATGGCCGAAAATGCCGACTTCTTCGGCACCAGCCTCTATCCCAAGCACGCCGAACTGAGCAAGCCATTGAGTTATCCGGCGCTCGCCGCTGGGTTGGACTTTGAGCGCTCGGCCGGGCTCAGCTTCGGCAAAGGATTCTGGATCGGAGAGCTGCAAGCCGGCCAAGGCGTGACCGGGATGCGCATCGCCGAACCCGTCACCGGACGCGATGTCACCTACTGGATGTGGCAAGTCATCGCCCACGGGGCTAAGGAAATTGCGGTCTATGCGTGGTATCCGATGGATGCCGGCTATGAATCGAGCGGTTACGGCCTGATAGATTTGGACGGAACTTTGACGCCGCGTGCCCACGCTGCCGGTGTAACCGCGAAAATCCTGGCGCGGCACGCGACGGATTTGAATCAAGCGCGGCCGACGGAAGCTCAGGTGGCGGTCCTGTATAACCGCTTGTCGTACATGGTTGGAGGAACCGAGCCGTCACTCTCCACCCTCGGCAATGCCGAGCGGGATTCGCTCCAGGGGGTGCATCGCGCTTTCCTGGAGGAGCAAATGCCGGTGGATTTTGTTAGGCCCCTGGACGTAGCCAGCGGCAAGGTGCAGCGTTATAAGATTCTTTACCTGCCCTATGCGGTGATGATTTCGAGCGAGCTTGCCGATGCTATCCGACGGTACGTTGAGCAGGGCGGGACGGCGGTGGCGGAGGCACGGCTGGCTTGGAACGACGGCCACGGGTTGGCCAGCGCAGTGATTCCAGGGCTCGGCCTCGCTGAGGTTTTCGGGGCAAGAGAGAAACGGATTCGACCGGTCGAGACGGCCCGCTTGGTGATGGAGCAAGTTCCGGCATTGCCCGGCATGAAGGGCGGCACGGTCGTGCGCGGCGATGCGTTTGAAGAGGAACTGGAACCGCTTGCCGGAGCACGCGTGTTGGCGCGTTTCTCCAACGGCCGGCCGGCCATCGTCGAGAAGACGTTTGGGAAAGGGCGGGCTATCCTGGCGGGGACCTTCCTCGCGCTCGCTTACGAGCGCCAGCACGATCCTTCTACAAAACAACTTCTGGTGGCGCTGGCCCGCGCTGCGGGCGTCACACCGGAGGTTCGGGTTTCAGGGCAAGGGACAGCCCACGTTGAGGTTCGCCGGTTGATGAACCCGCACAGGCAATGGGTTTTTATCTTCAATCACGCTGAGCAACCGGCCGAGGCTTCCATTTCAATCGAGGTGCCGTGGAGCGTCTCAAAAGCCGAGGATATTCTGCGAGATCGCCCGGTCAAGTTCCGCAAGATGAACGGCCAGGTCATGCTTGACAAGAAGCTCGACGGCAACGAGATATGGATTGTCAGGCTCAGTTCGACGGAGGAGCGTTCCGAATCGCGTTCGTAAGCCCCGAGGAGCAAGAAGCTCCGCCGCGGAAACCATGACGGCGTGGCCTATGTGTCACAGGGAGGAAGCGAACTCCAAGCGCGTGCGACGAATTTATTACATTGCGAGAAGCGGTGAAGCTCCATGAAGCACACTTCACGGCGGGAAGTACTGAAAGGATTCGGAATGGCCACCGCGCTGCTGGCAACTTCGGATGCTCCTCGGGCCGTTGCTAGCCAGCCTCCACCCCAAGCCAGCGTTGCGCTAGCTCCACCTGCCGCCATGATGGCCATCGCGGCCCAACCGGGGGACGCTGTGTTTACGATGGGAGCGGCAATCGGGCAGCAAATCCAAGGAGGTGGGAAAGGTATCTTCTTCAGTCTGACTCACGGGGAGCGGGGTAATCCGGCCGTAGCTCCGTCAACGTATGGGGCGATGCAAATCGCTGCCACTCAAAAAGCTGCGGGAATCCTGGGGGCTCAATCTTCCTTTCTGTCCTATCCCGATGGCGAACTTCCCGACAATGAGGAAGCGCGTCTCGCCGTTTGTGATGCCATCCGTCAATACCGGCCGGCGATCGTCATCACTCATTGGAAGGGCAGCATGCACAAGGACCACCGTGCCTGCTACCACATCGTTACGGATGCCATTTTCTATGCGGGGCTTCCCGGTCTCAAGTCCAAGCTTCCGGCGCACTCTGTCGCCACGCTTCTGTTCGCTGAGAACTGGGAAGACGCCGAAGGTTTTCGCCAGGATCTTTACTTGGATGTGAGTGATGTTTTTGCGCGGTGGATGAGGGCGTGCGCGGCTTTTCCCATGTGGCGCGGAGAAACCGGATTTCGATACGACGTTTACTATTCGAGCCTGGCCGCAGCGCGCGGCGCCCTGGCGAGCATCGGGCAAAAACGTGGCGCCCGCTTCAAATACGCCGTCGCGCTCATGTTCCCTCACCAATGGGTCGGCCGAGCTGTCCGTTCGTTGACCGCCGTATAGACCTTTGGGTCGGCAGCCGTTGGGGTGAGCCGGTAGCCGTGACACAGCTTTGTGTGTCGCGGTTTTTTTGTCTCGCATGCCGCGGGCTCTTCCGTAACGTTGCTTGTTGCTGGCATTGTCGCCCCATTTCGGGCCGACGCCTTTGGGCTACAGGGCGGAACACAAAATTTTTGAGTGACGGCGGGCCTGAGCCCGCCACTTCGCCGACGCTCAGCCTCGACACGCACGTGATTCCGGAGACTCCTCGCCACGCAATCCACAAGCTGGAGCGGATTTTGTTCCCAAAGGTTCCCAAATCGGATGGGGACGGAAACCCGCCGGTATGCTAGGCTGTTGGAAAAGAAGGAATTGGGTTTATGGGCCTGTAGCTCAGAAGGATAGAGCAGCGGTTTCCTAAACCGCGGGTCGGGGGTTCGAATCCCTCCAGGCCTACCAATTGCCCACGGGTTTTCTGTAAGTTCCGCGACATAGGTCTTCAATTCATTGCAGTTGGGGTGCATACGAGGTGCATAATCGTTCGAGCGACCGCATCGCTGCAACTGCATCCGCAGGCACCGACTTCACGTAGCTATTCATTGTCGTCGAAACATTCGAGTGGCGAAGAATCGTTTGAATGGTCTTATCCGGCACTCCGAGCTGGTAGATGTTTGTGGCAAGCCCGCGCCGGAACGCGTGCCAACCGTGCCACTCGAATTTAGCTTCCTTGAGTCTCGGTTTGATCTGTCGTTTGAAAACCGAACTCAAGTTGACCGGACCGGCTTCGCATCCTTTGCGGGCGGAAACAAAGATAAAGCCGGACGTCGGCCCGCCCCGCGCTTGCCGGTGTTTCTCCAGGCGCTGGACGAATGGGCCGGTCACGGGATGACCGGTTTGCTCCGCTCCGTCTTGGGCTCGCTTACAAAGTGCTCCCAGACCGATTGAGTGATCCAGAGAGCGTCCTCGCGGAAGTTCTCCCATAGCAACTTGCGGATCTCACTCTTGCGCAGGCCGGTGAAAGCGGCCGTTGCAACAATCGTGGATGCCGGTTCGGGCAGCACTGAAATGAGGCGAAGGATGTCCTGGAGAGTGTAAGCGTGAGTTTCAGCACACGGTGGACTTGTCCCCATTTTTGAGACAAACGGTTAAGGCTCAGAATTCAGCAAATGGTATGAAAATGCCATTGAAGGGAGAATTGAGTCATAGGTTTGTCTCGACGGCAGTTCACGAAGGAGTTCAAGCTGGCGGCCATCGAGCGGCTGGAACGGGGAGCGTCGGTGGCGGAGGTGGTGCGGGCTTTTGAAGTGAACCCGAACACGCTCGACCGCTGGCGGCAGGAGTTTCGCCAGGGGCAGGGCAATGCTTTCCCGGGTCTAGGGAAACGGCGCTGGGAAGAGGGGAGAGCCGCTCAACTGGAGCGCAAGATCGGGCAGCAGGCTCTGGAAATCGATTTCTTGAAGGGGTGCTTCGAGCGCATCGACGAGCTGCGGAAGCTGCAGGCCTTAAATGGAAAGCCGCTATTTACGAGCAGATCCAAACCCCAAGGGACGGAGCGGAAGGTTTGACGGTGGAACGCATGGGTCAACGGGCGCAGGTGAGCCGGGCGGGGTTCTATCGCCATCCGCCGCGCCCGGCGGAAGCGGATCGGGATATGGCGTTGCGGGATGCTCTACAGCGGGTGGCGCTGGAATTTCCCAGCTACGGCTGGCCGCGGATGACGCGGGAATTGAAACGGCGTGGCTGGGTGGTGAATCACAAGCGCGTGTATCGGCTGATGCGCCGGGACAATCTACTGTGCTTGCGGAAGCGAAAGTTCGTGGTCACGACCGATTCCGACCACAGTCTGCTGGTTTACCCCAACCTGGCGCGCGGGATGACGCTCACGGACCTCGATCAGCTCTGGGTGGCCGATCTCACTTACATCCGCCTGGAACGGGAGTTTGTCTATCTGGCGGTGATTCTGGACGCCTTTTCGCGGCGAGTGATCGGCTGGGCGCTGGACCGGACGCTGGAAACCGAGCTCACGCTTCAGGCGTTACGGATGGCGCTCCTCGTGCGGCGACCCGCGCCCGGACTGGTGCACCACTCGGATCGCGGCGTGCAGTACGCCAGCCACGATTACACCGACCGGCTCCGGGAGCACGGCATCCAGATCAGCATGTCGCGCAAAGCCAATCCCTGGGACAACGCGGCGTGCGAGTCGTTTATCAAAACGCTGAAATACGAGGAGGTTTACCGCAGCGAATATCGCGATCTGGCCGAGGCGCGCGCCTCCATCGGCGCATTCCTGGAAAAGGTCTATAACCAAAAGCGCTTGCACTCAGCGCTTGGGTACTTGCCGCCCGCCGAATTCGAGTGCGCGTGGCTAGCCCAAGCCAACCAGGAGACCGCTCGGCGGCATCTTTCTCTATGAGTTTTCTCAGGCATGGGGAAATCTATCATTTCGATGAGTTTCCGGCTGGCTATTCCTTGGCAGGTTCGACTCCTCGAGAGCCTGCCTCCGCTTCACCAGCCGGGGGCCATCTTGCAAGAAAACCCGTTCGCTGTACAATCGAAATCCAGCGAACGGCAAGCAGTGGCTTAACTGTTTGTCTCACCCCAGGGGACAACCCCAAGGGAAGTCCGTTTCTAATTCAACGACGTGTGAGGTAGCAAGCTGACGGGGACGAGGGGACTCGAACCCTCGACCTCATGACTGCCAGATAATTCCAAATTTGCTTGGCAGGGTCCCACATTCAAGAGATCCTAAGGATCACAACTCGCTCCGCCTGCATTTCACCAAGACTCCCCCGCGTCCCGTTTCGGGAATCGGCGCGATGGTGTATAGTGCAGGGGACGAGAGGTTGCGGAAGAACTCACGAACATTCCGACGATCCAAGGAATGACGGCGTTCGGAGCAGGTGGAGGATGACTTGAAGCCCCAGTGCAGCGGTTGTCCAGTTCTCTCCAATGCGCTATTTCGCAGCCTTTCAAGCCAGGAGATCGAGCGCTTTACATGTGTTTTTCTCCCCACGCATTACAGGCGAAACCAGATCTTGTTTTTTGAGGAGGGAGCGGCTCAGCATCTCTTCGCGCTGCGTTCGGGGATGGCAAAGATGGTGAAGCCCCTTGAGAACGGCAAAGAGCGCATCGTGCGAGTACTGCTGCCGGGAGACATCTTCGGGCTTGAAGCACTCTGCCATAGCACTTATCCGCTGACCTGTGTCGTGCTTCAGGAATCCGAAATTTGCTCCGTCTCTCGCGACAAGTTTCTTGCTTTCTTGCGCGCCAACTCCGATATCGCGCTGAAGATGATTCAGTTCCTCGTAGAAGAGGCCACCCAAGTTCGCCGACAGATTACAAGCATGAGCTTTAAAGATGCGCAAAGGAGGCTGGCGACGTTCTTACTCTCCTTGATATCGGCGGACCGGCCATCCGGTTCCGGCCCATGTCGGCTGACGTTGCCTCTCTCGGGCCAGGAAATCGGGGAACTCTTGGAACTTTCCCCAGAAACGGTCAGCCGCGCGTGGGCCGGGCTTCGGCGGGCCGGGCTGGTAGATAAGCGGGGTCGAATGGTAGTCATTCAAGACCTGGCCGGTCTCGAGAACCTCGCGCAGAGGTGAGTTCCGCGAGAAGCCAGGCTGCGCAGGCCAGCGCCCCAACAAACTCCACATTTTGCCGCCCGCAATTCAGCCAGGAAATGACAAGGCATCCCCATAGGTCATTATAGCCCCGCCCCCAAAAAGGTTACCGTGCTGCATTAAAAAGACTAGCTCAACCGGATTGACCATCGTCATCCAGTTTCTTGCAGTGTGTCATAGACGCATCCCTGTCACTTTGGGGAGTATCGCAGGCGCACGAACTGCGTTTGCGTCGGGAGATTGCGAGGTTCATTGCCAGGTTCGAATCGCGCCGCTAGGGAAGCATCATGCATCGGCAGGCGGCTGAACAAACCCACACGGTGTGAAGGTGAGAGAAAATGCACGGCCAGCCATGAGCACAGGACGGCGTTCCTAGTAATTGTTCTCTCGCTTGCATGTGGAGGACGAAGGGCGTCGTCTCAAGTGTTTCCCGCCAACAAGAAGAAAACCCTCCCCGACCTCATTTTTGTCCAAGCATCTGTTGTTCACCCTGGAGGGTTAGACTTGGGGTTTCCGGACGGAAGCCGTCTGGTGCGCCTCGATCCGGGAACTGGGACTGTCAAGCTCAAGGACCTGACTCCCAGGTTCTTTGCCGCGGCCGATCCGGTCATCTCCTTCAATGGCGCGAAAATCTTCTTTTCCGGCCGGAAGTCATCCCACGCCCGCTGGCAGGTCTGGAGCATGAATGCCGACGGTTCCAAGCTCCGCCAGCTCACGCATTGTCCGGGCGGCTGTTTAAGTCCGGTATGCCTTCCTCGTGGTCGAATTGCATTCACCGAGATTGCTGAAAAAGGTTCAGGCCAGTGGTCAGCCGTCTATGTCTCCAAGGACGATGGCACAAACGCCCATCCCATTACGTTTGGTCCTGGCAACTTTCGGACTGAGACGGTGCTCCTCAACGGGCGGCTCGTAGTTTCAGCAGATGAGCCTCTCGTTCCTCATGGGCCGGCGGGAGTCGGGCGCGCTCTTTATTGGATGAACCCGGACGGATCCGAACTCACGTTACTGCGGCAGTTTCGGCAGGGAGGCATTGTCCGGACTGAAGCTGACGAGTTGGAGAATGGTGCGGTCTTGTTTGTGGAGAGGGGAGACGCTGGAGGGCGAGAAAGCGGCGGGCGGCTGGCCTGGATTCGCCGTGGGCGACTGCACAGTTCTCTACTTACAGATCCTCAAGCCGTCTATTGGTCCGCGCATGAGCTCAGCAAGAATTTATTGGTGGTGTCCAAAGCCAGCGCGAACGGAAGGCCGGACAGCATTCACTCGAACCTCTACGCATTCGATCTTAAGCGTAGGACCCTCGGCAGTTTGCTGTACGCGAATGCGCGGTTCTCCAGCGTCCAAGCGGTTCCGCTCAAAGCACGCCCGGCACCGCGATATTACTGGAGCATTCTCCACCCCGGCATGAGTACGGGACGGATTCTTTGTTTGGACGCTTATCTTTCGTCGGGGGCGCCGGAAGGCCGATTGAGGAGGCGCATCTCCAAAGTCCGCGTTATTGAGCTTCAATCTTCGGGCCATGAAAAGCGTCTGGGCGACGCGCCGGTGCAGATGGACGGGTCGTTCTATATTCGCGTTCCTGCTGACCGGCCTATCCGTTTTGCGCTCTTAAGCGCTCAAGACCACCTAATCCAAGCGCAGCGAAGCTGGATTTGGGTGCGGCCGGGAGAGGACCGGGGATGCCTGGGTTGCCATGAGAGTCCCGCTCTCACGCCACGGGACCACTGGCCACTGGCGCTCCGGCGATTCAACGGGCCGACACCCGTGGGGTTACGCATTCAGCCAAAACCGGCTCACTGAGGAAGCGATGAAACTTTCCCGACGACAATTCGTGGTTTTAGCGGCGGCCGCCAGCCCGGTCGGGGCGGTCCGAGACCTGTGGGGGCAGCTCTCCCCTCATGCCCGCGACCCTTTGCCTATTCTACCCCAGTTCGTGGATGTCACCGAAAAGGCAGGAATCCATTTCCGGCACTCCTTCGGAGAGAAGCAGCTCAGCTCCATATTGGAGGGGACGGGCTCGGGTTGCGCCTGGATAGATTACAACAACGATGGGTTGTTGGATCTCTATGTGCTCAGCGGACGTTACGTGGAGGGCTTGACGAACCATTCTGCCCCTGACGGCGTGGACGCCACCAATCACCTCTACCGCAACAACGGCGACGGCACGTTTACGGATGTCACAGTCCAGGCGGGCGTGCCGGGGCGTGGGATGGCAACCGGGGTGACGGTCGGAGATTACGACAACGACGGGAACGATGACATCTATGTCACCGGCTACAATTTCTCGATTCTGTATCACAACAACGGCGACGGCACCTTCAGTGACGTCACAGCACACGCGGGTGTGGAAAACCCCTTTTTTGGCATTGGCACAGCGTTTCTTGACTACGACCGTGACGGACACTTGGATTTGTTCGTTGGAAATTATTTGAGGTTTGATCCCAACTATCGCTATTACTATTCAGCCAAGCACTACCCTGGGCCCCTCGACTACGTGCCTGAAACAAGCCGACTTTTCCATAACAACGGGGATGGGACCTTCAGCGACGTGTCAACCGCTTCCGGAATCGGCAGACTGCCAGGCCGGGCGATGGGGGTGACGGTCGGGGATTATAACAATGACGGATGGCCAGACATTTATGTGGCCAATGACACGATGCGGAGTTATCTGTGGCGCAATAATCGCGACGGAACGTTTACGAACGTCGCGGAAGATGTCAACGTGGCTTATGGTCAGAATGGCGAAGCTACAACTGCCATGGGCCCCGTCTTCGGCGACTACAACAACGATGGATGGCAGGATCTGTTTGTGTCGGACGCAAACTACCACCGTCTTTTCCGCAATCCCGGCACACCGGACGGGTTTTTTCTGGACGTGACCGATGAGACCGGAGTGGGGCGCATCTGTGGCCGTTACACAGGCTGGGGAGATGGCTTCTTCGATTTTGATAATGACGGATGGAAAGACCTCTTTATTGTTAATGGCGGGCTAACGTGGCTCATTCCGATGCAGAGCAACTTATTACGCAACAACGGCGGTCGCACATTCAGCGACGTTTCCAAACTGACGGGAACGTTTTTCAGTACGCGATACGTGAGCCGAACTGCTTGCTTCGGGGACTATGACAATGACGGTTACGTTGACGCCTTCGTCTCAACACTGGGTGGGCCGGGAATCCTGCTCCACAATACCCCGTCGCCTGGCCACCGCAACCACTGGCTGACGGTCAAGTTGGCCGGCACACGAAGTAATCGAAACGGCTTTGGCGCTAGCCTAGAGGTTGTGGCTGGCGATTCTCGCCAAGTGGTGCAGGCGGTCTCCGCCAGTGGTTATCTTTCCCAAGGCGACCCGCGACCGCATTTCGGGTTGGGAGAGCACACTCAAGTAGACAAACTCACCATTGTATGGCCGAGTGGAGTGCGACAAGTCCTTGAACGGATCAAGGCCGACCAGATTTTGACGGTCAGGGAACCGAGCAGCGAGGGGCACACGGATAGCCAACATGAGGGGAGGGATTAGAGAAATGGGGGACGGAACCGGGAGAAAAGGCATCGCGCTCGGAGGCCCACGGTGGGCGATCTTGATCGCAATGGGCACGCTTTGGCTCCTGGCCCCGAGGCGACTCGTGGCTTCGGGTGCAGGCTGGTCAGGCCGTTGGGCCACCGACCCCGGCTATCCCAACCCCATTGACTTGAAGGTATCGCCCCATGGAAGGCGGCTTTATGTGGTCTGTCAAGGTACCGACGCGGTATTGGCGGTGGATACTCGGACGCGCCAAGTGGTCGGGCAGGTCAAAGTGGGACAGAAGCCGGAAGGTATTGCCATTTCACCGGATGGAAAGACGCTCTA
>JAKASC010000063.1 GCA_021828245.1 Acidobacteriota bacterium | reverse complement strand
CCGCCGTCACCCGCTTGATTCGAGCGAGCTACCGGCTTCTCGGCATGATTTCCTTCTTCACTGTGGGCGAGGATGAGTGCCGCGCCTGGACGCTGCGCGAGGGGCAGACGGCGCTGGAGGCGGCGGGCGAAATCCATTCCGACATTCAGAAGGGCTTTATTCGAGCCGAAGTCGTGCGCTATGACGACCTCATCGCCGCCGGTAGCCTGGCCGAGGCGCGCCATCGCGGCACCCTGCGCCTGGAAGGCAAAGACTATCTCGTGCGCGACGGCGAGATTGTCCATTTTCGACACTCCGGCTGAGGTTGCTGACCTCAGCAGACCGGCCGATGGCATTCTTCTCACAAGCTTCTATGTATTCCGACAAAATTCTCGATCACTTTCATCACCCGCGCCACGTCGGGGAGATAGAACATCCCGCAGCCGTGATTGAAAGCGTCAATCCGGTTTGCGGGGACACGCTTAAGCTCTGGGTCGAAATCAAAGACGGTCGCATCACGCAGGCAACCTTCAAGGCCCAAGGATGCGTTCCGGCCATGGCGTGCGGCTCTTGGCTGGCAGACTGGCTCACCGGGAAAAACGTTCAGGAGCTTCCCGCGCTTTCCGCCGAAGCCATTGAGGCCGATTTAGGCGGCTTGCCGGTGGCATCGCGTCACGCGGCTACCCTGGCGGCGGAATGCTTCCGCCGTTTGGTCGAGAAAATCACTTCTTAGCTCCTAGCCTCATCCCAACGAGCCAGCGCTTCCGGATCGTCTATATCGAGCGTCACCCCAGGGTCATCCACGACCACCGGCTGGGTTCGGTCGCCGAATTGGCGAATCACGGTGTTGGCGCCCTCCTCGGCCGAAAGCGCCATCAGAGGATGGAACAACGCTCGGTCCAGAACCACCGGATGGCCTCGTCGCCCATGGTAGATCGGAACCGCGACGGCCGGCCGCAAATCCCTATATACCGTCACAAGCTGACGTACCGTGCTCGCGGACACGGCGGGATGATCCACCAAACAAAGCACCACGGCCTCAAGGCCCGGCTCCTCGAGCGCCCGCAAGCCGGCTTGTAACGACGTGGTTTGGCCGAGCGAGTAATGAGGATTGACGACCACCTGAACGTTTGTGAGATTCGTCGCCGCCTGAATCTGTTCCGCATGATGGCCCAGAACCACGGTCCGCTGCTCCACGCCCGCCTCCTCCAGCGTAGCCAGAATCGCTTCCAAGAAGGTGCGGCCACGGAAGCGAAGCAGCGCTTTATCCGTGCCCATGCGACGTGAAGCGCCGGCCGCCAGCACTAAGCCGGCGACCCCGGATGGCGATTTCATGAGGTGAGGTGAGCAGCTTTGGGTTTGTAGGCGAGCGAGGAAACCGAGCAGTTGGCGTGGCGCCGCACGGCGATCATTTCCGCGACCGTCGCCACGGCAATCTCCTCCGGTGTCAACGCGCCGATATCCAACCCCACGGGAGAATGAATCCGTTCCAATTGGTTGGAAGGCACGCCCTCGCTCGCCAGAATTTTCGTGAATTCGATGAGCTTGCGCCGGCTCCCGACCATGCCGATGAACCGCGCCGGGGTGGTCAGCGCCCAACGAAGGCATGTCAAGTCGGCCTTGTGCCCCCGAGTGGCAATCAAAATATAGGCAAAATCATTTAAGCCGAGTTGAGGGAAAATCTCATCCCACGGGCCGGCCCACGTGGCCACGGCGTGCGGAAAACGCTCGCGGTTGGCAAAGGCTGGCCGGTCGTCTATGACGACTGGATCAAAACCCGCCAGCCGCGCAACCTGCTCGACGGCAAGAGAAATGTGCCCGCCACCAAAAAGGTAGAGGGTGGGAATCGCCAGAATCGGCTCGATAAAGATATCCAGCGAGCCGCCGCAGACCAAGCCGTTGTCGTATTCCGGCTGGGCGTTCAGGTTGAAGTGAAGTCGGCGCGGCTTTTCCTCCCGCATCACGTCCTGCGCCACCGCCCAAACTTCCGCCTCCACGCACCCGCCGCCCACCGTGCCGACCATCGAGCCGTCCTCGCGGACCAGCAATTTCGAGGTCTCGTAACTGGGGATGGAGCCTTGCACCTGGATGATGGTTGCGAGCGCCGCCTTTCGGCCTTGCTTGCGAAGCCGCGCGATTTCTTCGTAAATATCCATACGCTTGAATTTAGGTTAAACGGCGACTTCCATGAAGTCAATTGTCCGACGGCCAAATTGCCCGAAGCCACCCTGTGATAGATTGAGAGTTTGGCGCGAGAAGATTTCCAGGTTGTTCGGCGCGGAGGATTGGAGTGGCTCGAGTGTGAAGCCCTCGCTCCAGAAGCATCCATCGTCCACGCCTTCAGTACACGGCGGGAACACTTGGCGCGGCGACGGGGGCTGAATTTTACGCTCGGTCAAGGCACGGCGCGAGACGACCGTCACCGCCGTCGCTTCCTGCGCGCTCTCAAGGCCGCAGATTTTCTTCCGGCCTCACTGCGGCAAATCCATTCGGCCAACATCTGGCAAGTCGTCCGAAACGCAAACGGCTCCGGCCTGCTCTACACACCTTGCGGCGCAGCGTCGGGTGCTTCGCAAAAGAGTGAACCTTCCGGCGACGCGTTGTTGACCGATGAGCCGGGCATTCTGCTCGGCGTGAGGTCGGCAGATTGCATGCCGATTTTGCTGGCGGATGTTCGTCGTCAGGTGGTGGCGGCCCTTCACGCCGGCTGGCGCGGCACCCTCGCTCGGCTTATCGAGAAGACGGTGGGCGAATTTGAGCGAACCTTTGGATGCCGGCCCGAAGATTTGATTGCGGCTATCGGCCCTTCCATCCGAGCGTGCTGTTATGAAGTGGGCGAGGAACTGGTGGACGCTTTTTGCGGACAGTTCGTCCACGGCGAAAGATTTTTTTTCCACCTATCGCCGGAACGGTCGCCCGCCGGGGGTGCATGGCTGTCGCAATACCCTCCGGGGCATTCGCCACCGCGCTCGGCGCATCTGGACCTGGTCGCGGCGGCTCGGGATCAGCTCGAAGGTGCGGGAGTCAAACCCTCACGAATCCATGTGGCGGAATTTTGCACTGCCTGCCGCGAGGACTTATTTTTCTCCTATCGAAGGGATGGAGCGCGGGCCGGGCGGATGATGGCGGTTATTGGGATTCGGCCAGAGAAGCGCGACCCGGGAAGGTGGCCCCGGAGTCCCGCTCAGCTTCCTGGCCGGCGCGGGCCAGACTCAATTGCCCGCACGCGGCCATGATATCCTGGCCGCGGGAAATGCGGATGAAGGCGGGAATGTTCCGCCTTGTCAAAATTTGCTGGAAGGCAAGAACCCTGGACAGGCTCGGCGGGCGATAAGCCAGCCCTGGGCCGCCGTTGTAAGGAATTAGGTTGACCTTGGCTCGCAGACCCGCCAGCAGCTCTCCCACCCGAGCTGCGTCGTCATCCGAATCGTTGACGCCTTCCATCATCACGTATTCAAACGTCAGGCGCTCGCGCGGCCGGAGCGGGTAAGCTCGGCAAGCCGCCAGCAATTGGCGCAGCGGGTACTTTCGATTGATGGGCATGAGCGCCGTCCGCTGCTCGTCCGTGGAGGCGTTTAACGAAATGGCAAGCTTCGGCCGCACCGGCTGACGTCCAAACTCAAGAATCTTTGGCGCAATGCCGGCCGTCGAAACGGTGATGCGACGTAGGGGAATCCCCGTGCCTTCGGGGTCGGCAAGGAGTCGCACCGCCTTCATGACTTGCGCCAAATTCAGCAGCGGTTCGCCCATGCCCATCAACACAACATTCAACCGAAACTCCTGCCGCAGACGCTCGTGGGCGATGACCCCAAGTGCCTGGCCGACGATTTCCCCCGCCGTCAGATTGCGTTCGAGTCCCAAGAGAGCCGTGAAGCAGAAGCGGCAATTCACGGCGCAGCCGACTTGGCTTGAAAGGCACAGCGTGGCACGATGCCTCTCCGGCATGAAGACGGTTTCGATGGCGGCGCCGTCTTGAAGCTCCAGAAGATAGCGCACCGATCCATCGCGGGAGGCAATACGCCCCTTCACCTGGGGATAAGTCAAGAGGTGACGCTCGGCCAGAGCTTCGCGGAAGCTGCGGGGAAGTTCGGTGATTTCGTCAAGACGCCTTGCGCCTCGGGCGTAAAGCGCCGTATAAATTTGTCGCCCGCGATAGACCGGCTGGCCGTGCCGCAAAGCAAGCTGTTCGAGTTCTTGCCGGTCCATGCCAACCAAGTTGGGGTTGAATTTCGCTGTCATCTCGAGCGACCTTCTTCACCTCATCGTAACATCGGGGGCGCCCAAGCTGTAGCCCCAGGATTATTTTTAGCCCGGGGTTCACCACCGAGCTTACGGCAGAACGAACCCCCTTCCGCTAAAGCCCAAGGACGCGCTACGCTAGCGAAGATGTAAAACTGTTCATTCTGAGGTGACGGATGCAAAAGAATTATCAATTTGAAACGTTGGCTGTGCATGCCGGAGAGGCACCTTGCTCGGTGACGGGAGCTTTGGACACGCCGATCTACCAATCCACGACCTTTGCCTCCGCCAACTCGGAAGAAATGGCCGCCCTCTATGGCGAACAGAAGCCGGGTTACATGTACACGCGCTATGGCAATCCGACCCTGCGCGCGCTGGAAGAAAAAATCGCCGCGCTGGAGGGCAGCGAGGCGGCGCTCGTCACCGCTTCGGGCATGGCGGCAATCTCAACGGCCATCCTCGGATACGTCCGGGCGGGCGATCACGTGGTGGCTGCCCGCTCGCTTTACGGAGCAACCTATCATTTTCTCGATCGGACTTTACGGCGACTGGGAACCAGCGTCACTTTTGTGGGCTCGTCGCGGACGGAGGATTTTGAGAAGGCTATCCAGCCGAACACCCGCTTGATTTACTTTGAAACGCCCACCAACCCCGTGCTTGACGTGCTGGATATCCGGGCGCTGGCCCAACTTGGCCGATCGCGCGGGATTCCTACCATGATGGACAACACCTTTGCCTCGCCGGCGCTTCAACAACCGCTCAGGCTCGGCGTGACGACGGTCGTGCATTCGGCGACCAAATATCTCTGCGGGCACGGCGATGCGATGGGCGGGGCCATCGTCGGCTCCAAGGAATATATTTCGCTTTTGCTGCATGAAGTCCACCGCGATTTCGGCGGGGTGCTCAGCCCCTTTAACGCCTGGCTCATTTTGCGCGGCATCCGCACGCTCCATCTGCGCATGCCGGCGCATTGCGCCAACGCGCAGAAGGTTGCGGAGTTTCTGTCGCGGCATCCCAAGGTCGAGCGGGTCAATTACCCCGGGCTACCGCAACATCCGGGCCACGAGCTGGCGAAGCGGCAAATGAAAGCTTTTGGCGCCATGATGAGCTTTGAAGTGAAGGGCGGTTACGAAGCCGGCGCGAAGGTGATGGACCGCGTTCAAATCTTCGCCCGCGCCGCCAGCCTCGGCGACACGCGCTCGCTCATCGTTCATTCCGCTTCCACCAGCCACCGCGCCGTGCCGCCCGAGAAGCGCTTGGCCATCGGCATCACGGACGGTTTGGTACGGCTTTCGGTCGGCATCGAGGCCGCAGAGGATTTGATTGCCGATTTGCATCAGGCGCTCGATTTCTAATTCCTGCGAAGGAGGTGAGCCGATATGAAAGCTTCACGGTTCGCGCTGTTTCTTTCGGTGCTCGGGAGTTTCGTTACCCTCACCGTCTCCTGCGGCGGCGGAGCAGCCTCAGCCTCCACGCCGCTGACCCTTTCGCTTTCATCCTCCTCGGTCACGGTGCTGCAGGATGGCGAGCCTGCCACGGTGAATGTGAGCATCGGCCGGCCGAGCGGCGATTCGAACGGCGTCTCGTTGACCGTCACCGGGCTGCCGGCCGGCCTCACGGCGCAAATCATCTCGCCCGGAGCGGGAAGCTCAGGGCAAATCACATTCGTCTCCCAGTCGGCTGCCGCCGGCAGCGCCTCGGTGACGGTCACCGCCTCCGACGGGCAACGGACGGCGACGGCGGACCTCTCGGTGACCGTCGCCATCCTGGCGACGGTCGGGACCTCTGTCAACGGCTCGGCGGGGGACAACGGCGTGTTAAATGATTTTATGGCCACGTCTTTCCAACCGGCCTCGTGGTCGGACCAATTTTTTATTGACAACCCGCAGGCCACCTCCACGCTCGATGCGCTCCACTCCCAACACATTCGCATTCAGGCGGTGGAGAAAGACGTTCCGATGACCGGCCCCGATACTTGGGACTTCACTCGGTTGGATGGCATGGTCAATCCGATTTTGAGCGTGGCCGACCACAGTCCGGAATTCCAAATCGCCGTGGCGCCCACCTGGATGGATGACTCGAGCGGCCATCTGCTGCCACAGAATTTTTCCGCCTTCGCCCAATATTGCGCCAACCTCGTTCGTTACTACAACGCCGGTGGGTTCGATGTGAACGGTCAACATTACCAGTCGTCCAGCCCCTACCCGATTGAATGGTGGGGAATATTCAACGAGCCGAACATTAATGGCCTCACGGCAACGCAGTACGTCGAACTTTACAACCAGGTGGTGCCGGCAATGCTGGCGGTGGATCCGAACATCAAACTGGTCGCCGTGGAGCTTGCCGATTTCGGTTCTCAGCCAGAGGATTATTTGCCCACGTTCGTCTCGCAGGTCAACGCTCAGGTGAACGCCGTGGCGACGCACTTCTATTCCTCGTGCAATCAGCAGGATACGGATCAACAGATTTTCAGCACCATTCCGAATTTTGTGCATGACGTGAAGTACATTGAATCCGAGCTGGCCACTAACCCGGCGTTGGCGAACGTGCCCGTGTGGGTGACGGAAAACAACGTCAACGCCGATTACGACAAAGGAGGAGGCATTAGCGCCTGTAACGGCACGCCGTTTGTGCTGGACCCGCGCGGCACAAGCGCTTTTTTTGCCGCGTACCGGCCTTATGTTTTCTCGCAGTTGTCGCTGGCGGGGGTGCAGGCGCTCTACCATTGGGACTTCAACGCCGACGCTCAGTTTGGCGAGGTCAACGGCACGAACGATCAAACGTACCTGAGCTACTGGGTGGACTATTGGCTGGAACGGTATTTCCCCACGCCGCCGGGATCGCAAATCTTGGACCTCACGACCACCGAAGCCTCCAGCGTGGAGACGCTGGCCACGGTGCGCAACGACGGGACGGTCGTCGTGATGACCGCCAATCACGCCGTTCACGCGCCGACGGACAATAACGGTCCCGGTGATCCGCGCACGGTGGTGGTGGACGTATCGGCCTGGGGCAGTTTCAGCTCCGCCACGCTCCTCACGCTCGACGCCTCGACCAATCCCACGACCGGCCCGACGCCCGTCAGCCTCACGCCCGCGCCGCGCATGGCCATTACGCTCAACGGCTACGGCGTGGCCTTCCTCGCCCTCACGAAGTGAACAGGAGCCTTGGACGGCATGAGGGGAAGAGATGAAGGTTTTCAAGAAGGGCCAAGCTTCGGCGCGACAAGACACTCAACTTTTGCTGGCCGAGCGCCGAAACAAGAATTTAGGATGCGAGAGAAGCCTTGGAACGCCTTCCGGCAGAGCATGGCGAGGAGCCGGTCGCGCTGGCCCCGCGTCAGGATTCCGGACGCTGCTTTTCGTTCCTGCATGGGCTGAAAAGTTTTCAGCATCCGATTCGAAGAAAGCCTTGAGAATCTTGGTTGTGGAAGATGATCGAGCCGTGGCCAGCTTCCTGAAGAAGGGGCTGGAAGCGGAGCACTATGCGGTGGACGTCACGGGGAGCGGCGCGGAAGCGTTGTCGCTCGCCGAATCGGTGGATTATGACCTCATGGTGCTGGATCTGATGCTTCCGGAGATGGACGGTTGGGAACTGCTCAGGCGACTGCGGGGGCGCAAAATGAGCCTGCCCGTGCTCATCCTGACGGGACGTAACCGCGTGGAGGATCGAGTCCGCGGTCTTGACCTCGGCGCCGACGACTACCTGACGAAACCGTTCGCTTATCGCGAGCTGGCGGCGCGCGTCCGGGCGTTGTTGCGACGGGGGCATCACCCTCCCGAGTTGAAACTCCAAGTTGCCGACCTTGAACTGGACCGAGTGGAGCGCGCCGCACGCCGCGCCGGGAAAACCCTCCAACTCACCCCAAAAGAATTCGCGCTGCTCGAATACTTAATGCGCAACGCGGGCCGTGCCGTCACCCGCGCCATGATTATCGAGCACGTGTGGGATTTTTCCTTCGATACGATGACCAATATTGTGGATGTCTATATCAATTATTTGCGACGGAAAGTGGATGTGGGCTTTGAGCCGAAGCTGATTGAGACGGTGCGCGGGACGGGTTACCGTCTTCGGACCGCTGAGGAGGAACCGTGAAATCGCGTTCTTCGGCCACGGCTCCGCAGCTCGACGTTCAGCCCACCGCAGCCGCTCACACCCTTGTCGTCTCCGAAGAAGCCATCTCGACGCTCGACGGCTTGTTGCATCGCTTGACCCAGCCCATCACCGCACTCCGGGGTCTCTTGGAATTGAGCCTTTTGGAAGAGCCCCGCCCTCGCGAGTGCCGGAAAACACTGCGCGAGGCTCTGGCGCAGACGGAACGTCTGTCGGAGACGGTGAACCAAATGAAAAAGATCCTCGATTCCCTGGAGCGGGAGCCCGGGTCCGCGGGTCCGAGTTGGGCGGAAGCGGTAGGCCGCGCGCTCACCAATTGCCAGCCGCTGGCGAGGTCCAGAAACATTACCATCATCGCAGACCTTGAGGAAACGGAACGGGTTCAAACTCCTCCGGGAGAACTTGAGGCCGTCACACAAAAATGCCTGTCTCTGCTCCTGAAACGGAGCCCCGTCGGGAGCACGACCCGCATCAGCCTTCGGTCTTCCGGCGAGGCGTTGATTCTCGCTCTCTGCGGGGACGAGCCGCCCCACGCTGTCCAATCGCTGCCGGACCGTCCGAAGCCTGCTGCGCTCGAGACAACGGAGCACGCATGGAACGCAGTGCAACAAATGATGCGCGCCCTGCGCGGCTCAGCCAAGATGACCCAATCACCGCCGCACGGGTGGTGTTGGGAGCTTCGGCTTCCTCGCTCGCCGAAGGGGCGGGCACCGCACGACGATAAAAGTCATTAATCTGCCCGGCGAACCCACGCCCGAATCCGTAATCAATTTTCCTGAAGGCGAGGCCCCTAGGCACGTTCCATCACATGGTCTGATCCTGTTCTTTGTTGATAACAAAAGGACCGTCATCGTCCCTTGCCTGTCTACCAAGGTATCTTTTCGATTATTAGCAACATTTAATCCCCATCTAATCGGCCCCTAATCTTCAAACGTTAGAAACCTCTAGGGAGAGGGTGAGCGCGCCTGGACGTGGGTTCCATCCAGATGGGCATCCATCGCCGCGACGAGGTTCACAGGGAGGGGGCGTGATTCCGAATCGGCAAGCCATCACATCGCAGGCGGCTTTGGCAGAGCGGAACCGGATGGTTCTCGAGCAGCTTCCCTACGTCCGCCTGATTGCGCAGAGAATCCACGCGCGTCTTCCGCACCACGTTCAATTGGAAGATCTCATCAACAGCGGAATTTTGGGACTGATTGAAGCGTTGGGTAAGTTTGACCCGAGGCGAAAAGTCGGCCTCAGATCCTACGCAAGCTATCGCATCCGGGGCGCCATCCTCGACAGCTTGCGCGAGCAGGATTGGGGGCCGAGGACGCTGCGTCAACGGGGTCGCCGCCTCGAGGAAGCCCGGCAGCAGTTGTGCGGTCGGTTAGGGCGTACTCCTTCTTCGCTCGAACTCGCGCGAGAGCTTGGCGTCTCCGAAAAGGGTTTTCACGATCTGGTGAGCGACCTTCAGGGTCTCACGCTGAGGAGCCTCGAAGCCGAATCGGCTCAGCCGGGCATTGCGTCTGTGGAAGAGCCTGCCGCTGGCGACGAGCAAAATCCCTTTGAGCTGTGCCGGCAGTCCGAAATGAAGCAGTTGCTGGGCCTGGCGATGGCTCGCCTGGCTCCGCGCCAACAACGGCTTTTGCACTTGTATTACTTCAAGGGCCTGAAGATGAAGGAAGTGGGAATGCGATTCGGGGTTTGCGAATCTCGCGTATCGCAGATGCACGCCGTGGCTTTAGCCTCGCTCCGGCGGCGACTGAAGCAGCAACTCCGCTGCCGAAAGCTGAGCGGCGATGGCAATCCCCACCCTCCGTTGCGTCGGTGGGTGGCTGGGTTGGAATCTGGATGCGCTACGATTCAGCCCACGCCGCTCCGTGCCGCCCGCCGAGCATCCACAGCCTCCCCACGCTCGCCGCTGCCTTCAGAACGCGCGGTTGCCTGACCCGCCCCTCCATCCAACGTGCGGCTCGATCCGCCTCAATCCTTATGGAAGCTGGCGATCGCTTTGGCCTCGTCATCATGGACGTCGAAGACTGTATAGAGCTTCGTAATCTGAAGGAGGTCGTGAACCTTTTTGGTAAGGTTCAGGAGCTTCAGGGATCCGCCCTGATTGGAGACCGCGGTGAACGCGCTCACCAGCTC
>JAKASC010000062.1 GCA_021828245.1 Acidobacteriota bacterium | reverse complement strand
GCACCAGGAGGGCTAGGGCCATCATTGACACAGCTCCTGCACGCAGCATATCCCGATTACTCGTTTGGCGTCACGCTGCAAATCCCGATCCGCAACCGAACCGCCCAGGCCGATATGGCCACCGCGTTGCTCCAGCAGCGTCAGCTTCATGAACAATTACAGGAAACCCGAAACCAAATCGCTCAGGACGTGCGCACCGCTGAGATCGCCGTCACGCAGGCTCGCGCCCAAATCAATGCCGCGCAGAAGGCCGTCCGGTTAGCTCTCCTCACGCTTCAAGATGAACGGAAAAAATTAGAGCTGGGAGAATCCACCACCTTGAACGTGATTCTGACCGAGGAGCAATACGACACGGCCTTGGGAAACCAGGCCCAAGCCTACGATAATTACGCCAAGGCGGTGGTCCAGCTTGCGCAGGCCACCGGCACCACACTGCGATGGTTCCACATCCAGCTTGCACAAGCCAAGTCCGGCCAGATTAGCGGCGTGCCGAACATTCCTGGTGCGTCGCCCCAACCCTAGCCTTGAGAAAGCTGCCAATCAGCCGAGGAACATGGCCGCAAGGTTTGCCAAGCTTCCCCGCTCTCGACAAAGCGCGCGACAGGCACTCGGATGACAGCTTCGCATGATTTAATCTAGGTGACCGCGAGGATGAGCAATGACGACGGCTATCGTAATTGTAGCGGCCTTCGCGGTGGTGGCCATCACCTTGGTCGTCTATTTCACGCAGGCAAGCCGCTCGCTGTCGCGTCTGGCCCACAGCTTGGATAAAACCAAGGCCAACCTGGAGGCGGTGCTTAAAGAACGGCATGACGAACTCCCCAAATTGGTGGAAACCTGCCGGCCTTACTTGCGCGACGACCCGCAGACCCTGCGAGCGCTCACGGAAGCGCGCCGCGCCTGGGCGAAGGCCTCAACATTACCGGATCGGGCACAGCTTGAGGCTCACCTAGCGGAGACGCTGCAAGCGCTGCTCACGGCCGCTCATAGAAACTCTGAGCTCAAAAATAATGCAAGCTTCCAACAGCTTTGCAGCCGGCTAACGACGCTCAACGAGCGCCTGGCCGCTCAGCGAGCCGCCTACAACCAGCAAGCAATGGCTTACAATTCTCGCATCACCCATGGACCCGCCAAGCTGGTCGCTGCCTGGCAGCACCTTCGTCCGCGGCCCATTCTCCCGCACGACGGAGAGCCGCTTAGAAATTGAATCGGGGTTTCACGGTCGGATCCTGCTTTGCCTGGCGGCCAGGCTCGGCCCCAAGAAGGGATCGATCGCAAGGGCGGTCAAGGATGAACGACAACCTCATGTTTTAAGAGTTGCCGCTCCGCGGGTGTTGCAGGCCTGGGGGTTTTCCCTTGCAGGGAACGGAGGAAATCCACAAGTTCCCAGCGTTGTAAGTCGCTCATGCGATGTTTTTGTCCAGGCATCGGCGTGGTACCTTCACCGATGATGGTGAACAACTCGCCGTCCGTTCGCTTGGCCAAGACACTCGGCTTGGTGAAGTCTGGCGGCGCAATTTTGAGGGCGCGCGCCAAATCACCATCCCCTTTACCATTGCTTCCGTGGCACATGGCGCATTGACTCTCGTAAAGCTTCTTGCCTTGCTCTACGGCAACATCGGTAAACGGAACGGGATTTTTGCGCGCCTTTTGCTTGGGCGTGATGTTAAAGACGTGCGGGACCGGAATTACCTGCGCTGGTGAGGCCGGGGTTTTCGGCGGAGGCTGCTGACTCAGGCTAACCACGGAGACCAACATCAGCATCAGCAATGGCATTCCTGTTCTTGTCATTTTCAGGCTCCAGCCGCTATCAATCCATGCTCACTAGCTCCCGCCGCGCGCCGACCGCCTCCGCCGCTATAGATAGCCTACCAAGCCTTCATTTTCTAGGTTAGGCATTCTCTTGTCCTGGCGCTGTGCTCCGGGTCACCTCGTTTTATGACGCGGGTCACACGCACATCCGACCCTGAAGCTGGACGGCAAGCAGGCCGACGCGGCCAAAGACAAAACTCCTTACTTACTTCCGCAGGGCTCTTTATCGTGCTCGCCTCGATGGTGACGGCGGGATGATTATTTTGCGGGATACGTCACGCGATGGTTTCGCACTTTGGCCCACGGCGTGATTTCGTGAGGGCGAGCTTGGCGGGCGTTCAAGATATGCTCAACACGAAGGCCTCGGGCGAGGAGGGCGTCGGCCACCAAGCTCCGATGGCATCGCCACGGAACGGCCTCGGCGCACATGAGGGCGACTCTTTTCCTTCGAGCCAGTCGAAGCAGCCGCTCGATACCACGGTCGAATTCAGGGGTCTGCATATAGTCGGCGAAGCCTCGAAAGCTCGCATTGCGCCAGGCCGTATTGGGAGAATCGCGGCGCGCGTGGCGCAAACCACCCAGCTCCGGCAAATGAACGTACCCGATGCCGGCAACCTGCAAAGCGTCCGGCAGCGAATCCTGATTAAATTGCGGATTGCGTTGAGAGCGGGGAATGGTTCGGATGTCAGCCACGCACTGAATGTCGTGGGCACGGAGAGCCGCGATGAATGCCTCAAGCTGCCGCGTTGAATGCCCGATGGTTCGAATGATTGGCGGAGTCGGCCAAGAGGCGACTCGCCGGCCAGCCCGGCGCGGCTTTTCCTCTTTGGTGGTCTTCTTCGCCTTCGACCGGGGCGTGCGGGGACTGGGTCTCTCCTCGGCGTCATTGTGCTCCGGCAGCCGATGCCTGCGCAGGATTGAAGCTTTCTCGGTCATCGTTCCCCTCCCGGCTGCTTCTGGCGCCTTCAGCCCCGAAGGACTGACGTCTTTCGCGGAGCGGTGTCTGCCAACTCTCTTGCAACGCTGAGAGCTATTATCTTAACTTTAGGGCGAATTCGTCACGAAGAACCGGGGTTTGTTGGGCGCGTCGCGCGTTGACGCTCCGACGCATCTATGTTGAAATGTCCACGAGCGAGCGAATTCGCCGGTTTCGCTGCGCGTGAGCGCAGGCGCGCGGGAGTTGTTGCTGCTGGGGTCTTTGACGATGTCGCCTGACTTCGATGCCGGAGCCACATCACTGCTGAGGCAAATTCCCTCCGTGGACGAACTATTGAGCCGCCCTTTGTTGCGGGCCGCTGAGGCGCGATGGGGCCATCGCAACCTGACCGAAGCGACTCGTGCCGTTTTGCGGCAATTACGCGCTGACATCATTTCGGGGCAGAGGGAAGAGGTTTCGCTCGGCGATTTGGAGCAACAGATTCTTGCCGAGGCGGAACGCGAGGCGCGGCCGTCGCTCCAGCCGGTCATCAATGCCACCGGCGTGGTGCTGCACACCAACCTGGGACGCGCGCCGCTCGCGGCCGCCGCGCTAGAGCGCATGGCCACGGTGGCCGGCCGCTACTCCAATCTCGAATATGACCTTGAGCGCGGACAACGCGGCAAGCGCGACCAACACACGGATCGCCTTTTCAACGAGCTTTTGGGCGTGGAGCGCGCTTTGGTCGTAAACAACAACGCGGCGGCGGTTTTTCTGACCCTGAATTCGTTGGCCGAGAGAGGAGAAGTGATTGTTTCACGGGGTGAGTTGATTGAGATTGGCGGCTCATTCCGCATTCCTGACATTTGCGCCAAGAGCGGATGTCTGCTGACGGAAGTGGGAACTACCAATCGCACGCGACTCAGCGATTACGCGGGAGCCATGAATGAGCGGACCCGAGCTCTCCTTCGGGTGCATCCGAGCAATTTTCGTATTGTGGGCTTTACAGAGCGTCCGCGCTTGGACGATTTGGTTGAACTGGCCCATCGCCACGGGGTACCGCTGATTGAGGACTTGGGGAGCGGGTGCCTGGTAGACCTCGCGCCCTACGGCATGGCGGATGAGCCGGAAGCCGCGCGCAGCGTTCGAGCCGGCGTGGATGTCATCACCTTCAGCGGGGACAAGTTGCTGGGCGGGCCGCAGGCCGGGGTCATCGCGGGCCGGCGGGAACTGCTGGACCGCATCCGCGCCAACCCGCTCTTCCGCGCACTGCGCGTGGATAAACTCACCATTGCCGCGCTCACGGCAACACTCGCTCTTTACCTGGACAATCAGACTGACTCCATTCCGGCGCAACGCATGATCCATATGCGCCCCAGCGAAATTGAGCCACGAGCGGCCAAACTGGCGGCGCGCATTAAAACTTTACCCGGGTTCTCGGCGACGATGGAAGCAGGAGAATCGGTGATTGGCGGCGGTTCAACGCCGGCCCAATCCTTGCCGACACGGCTGGTCATCGTCCGGCACGCTCGGCGCAGTGCGGAGCAATTGGAGCGCTCGCTGCGGCAAAATGCTGTGCCCATCATCGCCCGCGTCGAACGCGAGCGGTTGCAACTCGACTTGCGAACGGTCTTTGAGGATCAGGATGAAGAAATTTCCCGAGCTTTTGAGCGGCTGGCGAATTCCGATAAGGAGGGTCAGTAACCTCGTGGAAGCAAGAGGCCCATCCCGGCCACGAGCATCTTACGGAACCTGGGCGCTGGCCATCGTGGTGGCGCTCGCACTAACCGGCAGCATGGCCAAAGCGCGGAGGAAGAAACCGCGACGGGCCGGCCTTCCCGCGCGCATCCACCAACTGATTCTAAAAGCTTACGGCCTTTCGCTCGACGAGGCCAAACCCACCACGGACCAAATTCAAGCGCTGGTACTCAGCCACCTGGACACCTGGATTCAGAACCGCGCGCCCAGCTTCGTGGAGGTTCGGCGAGAGTTGGAGCGAGAATTCGGAACCTTGCGCTACCCGTTCTATGACGACTGCTCGGCGTTTTCTGCGCCCTGGAAGGGCGGCCAGATTCTCGGCGCGGGTTACTCGGTCGGGTGGAGCGAGTACGACCGGGTGAATGTCGTGGCGCTCTATCAAACCATGGACCATCATACTCGCCGCGTCGCCGTAACGCATTTTGTGCCGCGCACCAACCTGAATTACATCGTGGTGTCGCCAGATTCTGCTGGGAACTTTCGCCTTTTCATTTGGGGGACACGCCCGGGAAAAGCTGAGCCGCGCCTTACGGCCATTCTCTATGCCTTCGACGGGCAGCACTTAAAGCCATTGTGGGAGAAAAAAGATGTCTATGATGGGAAACTTGCCGTCGAGGGCCATCGCGTCATTCTGACATCCGTGAACGAAGCCGCCTACGTCAATGCCGTGCAACAGAATACGCTGCCGCATCGGCACGAAGCTTTTTACGAACTCACCTCACAGGGCCTCAAGTTCGAGTCGGAACGGGACATCCCTTTCTGAGCGTCCTCGCCGCGGGGGAAAGCACGCCAACCTTTTCGAGCTGGTTTGGTACGTCGGAAATAGATTACGCAGAGTTTGCGGCACGGCCGTCTTGGTCGTGTGGCCGCACGGGCGGGACGCCCGTGCCACGCCGGACATGGTAAAGATGTGTTCGACGCGCCGCCCTAGCTGGCCCTTTCGAGATAGCCACCGGTTGCCGTGTCCACACGAATTTTCTCGCCTTCACCAATAAAGGGGGGAACACCGACTACCAAGCCCGTTTCAAGTTTGGCCGGCTTCATCACGTTGGTTGCCGAGGCGCCTTTGATGCCAGGCTCGGTTTCTACAACCGTCAGATCCACCGTCGGGGGAAGCTGAATATCAATCGGACGACCTTCATAAAATTGGACCTTCAGCACAACGTCCGGCACCAGATAGTTCACCCGGTCGCCCACGACCTCCTTGTGGAGGTGAATCTGCTCATAATTCTGAGTGTTCATGAAGTAATATTGGTCGCCGTCTGCGTAGAGGTATTGCATGTCAACTTCATCAATGACGGCTCGCTCCACGTCATCTTCCGACCGGAAGCGGTGGTCAATCATGGCGCCGGTTCGGAGATTGCGCATGCGCGCCTGCACAAAAGCCCGCAAATTGCCGGGCGTGCGGTGTTCGGCCTTATGGATGGCATAAAGGTCGTTTTGGTGTTTGATAACCATTCCGGGACGCAAATCATTCGCGTTCATCGCAAACTCTCTCGTTCCAAAGGGGTTAAGGTCTCGAACCAGGTTTGCAACCTGGAGGGTCAACTCCTGCACGAGCCTTGAGAATTTATTCTAGTGCCGTTAAGCGCGCACGTCAATGGCCCGTGGCGCGTTCGATAGCGTCCATGAGCTGAGCGTCGCTCAGTGTGGCCTGCCGTGCAGGGGCTGTGCCGACCGACCCGCAGGAGGCGTCGAAAGAGGCACCGGCGAGGATGGAGGCCGCCAAGACTGTCTTACTGATAGACTTGAGGAATCTGCGGCGGCTGAGTTGGTGGGCAATGGGCATATCCTGACTTTCAATCACCGACAACCCTGGCAGGGAGCGCGGCGCCCATGAGAATGAACACGACCCACATTACCAAAGCGCCGGCCAAGGGTATGGCGAGGCCGGCGCGAAAGTCTCCGGTTCGGGTCGTCAAGTAGCCAACCCCCCAGGGAAGAGTCGCACCTCCTAGCGCCGCGAGGCCGAACATAAATCCGCCAGCTTGACTGGCCGCTTTGCCGAAATGTTCGGTGAGCATGGCAATTGCCCCTGGGAAGACCGTCGCCAAGCCGGCCCCAGCAATTACAGTAGCGGCAAAAACAATTCCGATGGAATGCGAGACCGTTAACAGAGCGATGCCCACGACCGCCACCGGCAATTCAATCATCAGGAGGGCGCGGTCGCTAATACGCTTCAAAATTCCAGGGGCGGTGGCGCGTCCGCCCAGCAGCGCCGCCCAAAAGAAGCCCGGCGCGAGGACCCAGGGCTCATGTCCTCTGTGCGTCAGTTGCTTTGCAAAGGCCGCGACCCAGCCGGCAACCGAATTTTCGGTCCCCACATACAGATAAAACATCAACCCAATTGCTACCGCCCTAAATAGGTTTTTGCGCATGCGTCCTTCCGTCGGCGCGGGTTGAGGGGGCTCGATAGGGGTTTCCAGCTCGAGAGGCCCGAGGCTGAGCTCAATCAGAAAAGAGGACGCTACAATCGCCAGCCCCAAGCAGACGAGACCTATGCCGACCCCGTGCACGACCGTGAGCATCCCCACCCAAAGAGAACTCGCCACGGCCCCTAGCCCCCAGGCAAAGTTCAGCGTATTGAGCGCCGCGGAGGGACGAGAACGATGAATTTGCGCTATCAGAATGTTGGAGGTTGGAATCACCAAACCCAGCCCAATGCCATAGGAGACGACGCAGGCGATGGATTCCGGCCAGGGTGCAAACCAAACGGTACCCACGCCCATGCCCATCAAAACTGTGCCAGCGACCAAGAGCCTACGAAAACCCCATCGTCTCGTGAGCAGGCTCGACAGACTCACGCCGGCTAGCGACCCGAGGAACTGAGCAGTAAACAAATACCCTGCCAGAAGATTTGTGATCGCCCAGCGCGAGGTGAGGAGGGGGACGAGCGGCCCCAGGAGCGTGGTCACAATGCCCACCAAGACAAAGCTCGCATTGAAGATCGAATCAACCCGGCGCATGGGCTTCGGGAAGGTTGCGCGAAAAAGGGACCCAGCAGGTTCGCTCATCCCGGCAGTTCTCCGTGCTCCGCCAATCGTCGTCGGCCATCGGTCGGTCGCGGCGAGCCTAGTCGTTGCCAGCTAAGGCCGCCGAAGGCCGCTCGCTCGCGACTGATAACTCCGGCGGAGCCTGCGCAGTTGATTCCCGCACCACGAGTTTAGGCTCGACCATCAACGTTCGGGGGTAGGGTGCGCTCGCGCCTTTGGCAATGCGCCGAAGCACGGTTTCGGCGGCCAGTTGGCCCATCTGCCAAAGCGGTTGCCGGATGGTGGTCAACGCCGGGTTCTGAAAGGCGGCGCTTTGAATATCGTCAAAGCCAACGACGGAAACATCCTCGGGCACCCGGAATCCCGCTTCCCGCAAAGCCCGGATGGCGCCAATCGCGGAAACATCATTGAAGGCTATCAGACCCGTGAAGGGCAGGCCGGCAGCAAGGATTTTCTTCGTCGCTAGATAGCCGAGCTGAGGTGAGGGCGTGTCACCCTCAAGCTGGGCGGTAAGGAGGGTTTCCAATGGAAGGCCTCGCGCACTCATCGCACGCCGAAGGGAGGCCCACCGCACCTCCGTGTCGGAACTGAACGATTGTCCTTTGATAAGGGCAATCTTGCGGTGCCCCAGGTCGAAAAGGTGACCCACCGCGAGGGCGGCTGCCTCGTCATGGTCCAACACGATGTTCGTAACCCTCTCCACTTCCCGATGCCCGGAGACGGCGACGACGGGAATGGGGAGATTCCTTCCGCAGGGCGTATCCACGGCAATCAAGCCCTCGATAGACCGCGCCAGAAGAAGATGCGGATACTCTTCAATGAGGTCGTGGCGATGACGATGACTAACGACAAAATAGAAGTAGCCTTCCTGCAGCAGGAAATCCTCAATTCCGCTTAGGACCATCGCTTCATAACCTTCACTTACCTCGGGAACCATAACGCCAATGGTGTAGCTGCGCTTGGCGCGCAAGGAACGAGCCACAAAGTTTGGATGGTAGTGAAGCTTCTTGGCGAGAGAAAAAATTCGACGCTTGGTGCGCGCGGGAATCGAGTTGGCGATGGGCGAGTGATTGAGGACCAACGAAACCGTCGTCGAAGAAAGGCCCAGCGAGTCGGCCAAGTCTTTCAAGCTGACCGGGGTGTTGGCATGGGTTGGATTAAGCCTGGCACGACGAGTTCGCATTTTCTTCTTCCCCGGCACGAAAGAGTTTCTCCTAAAAGCTCCGTTCAACGCAAGCGGCCGGCACCGGGAAAGGTGATTTTGGGGTGCTGCCGCCGGGTTGTGAGGGTCTGCCAAAATAATTCTTGACAGCCGAGGAATTATACGCTACAAGCTAGGGGAATGAAAACGATTTAGTAATGCGATTTAGTCAAACGGTTTATGAAGACTTCTGAGCGGAACTTTAGCGTCGGGTTTGGGTCACGCCGCAAGGCAGGAGGAAATGAACATGGCAAACGGCAGGATGGAAGTTCGTCGTTGGATTATTCTGGCGGTGTTGAGCGTCTGTTTTGCCCCGCTGGCGCACGCGCAATACCGGGCGGGAATTCAGGGGACAGTATTGGACCCGCAGGGGCGCGCGGTCCCGGGCGCGACCGTGACACTGACCAACCTTGAGACGACTTGGACGAAACAGGTCCAAACAGATTCCGCTGGAAGGTACGCCATCGTGGCCCTGCTGCCAGGCCATTATTCCATGACGGTTGAGAAGGCAGGCTTTAAGAAAAAGGTCATCTCGGATTTGGACGTGACGGGCGAACAAGTGCAAGCCCTGAATGTGACGCTCGCGCTGGGATCGCCGACCCAATCGGTCACCGTGACCGCGGCCGTTCCCACCATCAACACCGAGAGCGGGACGATTGCGGGAACGATTACCAGCAAGATGGTTCAGGACTTGCCTTCCTTTGGCGGGGATGTGTTCCAACTGGCCCAGCTTGCGCCGGGTGTTTTCGGCGACGGCTCACAATCGGCTGGTGGCGGCACCAACAGTCTGCCGGGTTCAAATATGTCGGGCTCGGGCGCTGCCGACGGGATTTTTAAGACGGAGAATGCCCCCCAAATCGTGGCCAACGGCGCGCAGAATGAGACGAATGGAATCTCCCTCAATGGAGTGAGCATTGACAGCGTAACCTGGGGAGGCGCCGCCGTGGTAACGCCCAGCGAGCAATCTGTCCAAGCGGTGAAGGTCATTTCCAACGCCTACGACGCTGAATACGGTCGGTACAGTGGTGCGCACATCGAGGTGGTTTCGAAAAGCGGCACCGACCATTACCATGGCGACGCCTTTTTTGATGTGCACCGGCCGGGGCTGAACGCCTACCAGAGCTGGAATGGACCTTTTAGTGCCGGCGGGCCTAATAACGGCTTGCAGAAGGACACCCAACGCTTCAACCAGTTCGGTGGAAGCCTCGGCGGGCCAATTTGGAAACACAAGGTGTTCGGCTTCTTTTCGTATGAAGCACTGCGCAATAGCTCGACGAATTTTGGAACCGGCTGGTACGAAACGCCGCAGCTCGACAAAATGGCACCTCCGGGAAGTATTGCCTCAAGATTTCTTACCTACCCCGGGGAAGGCGCGAGCTACGCCTCGATTTTGCCGACAGGCTTAGGCCCGAACAAGGTGAACTGCGCGGCCATTGGCCTTATCGAGGGCGTGAACTGCATGACCATTGCCGGCGAGGGGTTGAACGTTGGCTCGCCGCTGACCACCCCGCTCGGGACCCCAGACCCGACCTACGGCGGCACCACCACATCGCCCGGTGTGGGCAATGGCCTGAACGGCATTCCGGACATCATGTTCGTCAACACCGTCAGCCCCTTCACGGCTTCCGATTCGCAATATAGCGGCCGGGTGGACTTCGACGCCACGCAGAGAGATCTTGTCGCATTCTCGATCTACAAGGTGCCCGTGACACAGACTTTCTTCAACGGTCCTAATCGTGCGGCCAACTTTTGGCACCACACACAAATGAATCAGGCCGAGACGATCCTCTGGAACCATACGTTCTCTCCCACGCTCCTCAATGAGGCAAGGGCGAATGCGGCCGGCTGGCGCTGGAACGAGATCAATTCGAATCCGCAGGAACCGTGGGGGCTGCCCGTGGATGCTATCGACAATATCGGCAGCGCGGGCCTCCAACCTTTTGGCGCTCCAGGGCCCAGCGTTTTCGACCAATGGACTTACGAGGTGAAGGATACGCTGACCAAGGTGGCAGGCGCGCACATGTTGAAATTTGGGGGTAACGTCACGCGATTGCT
>JAKASC010000061.1 GCA_021828245.1 Acidobacteriota bacterium | reverse complement strand
GGTTGATCCGGCGATTTTGCCGTTCTTTGTTCTGGCGGTGGCCGCTCTTTTTGCCTGGCCAGGGAAGGTTTTCCGGGAACTGCCACCGCTGTTTTTCTTGACCGCAGTGGGGGCAACCCTGGTGATTTACACCTCCCCGGGCACCGATTTTAACCACCTATTGGACGTCCAGATTGCGGCCGTGGTTTTGATGGTGACGTGGATTGCACGCATGGAAGGCCCGCCGTCGCTTTTTGGGATCCAAGCGCTGGCCATAGCCGGGTTGCTGTCTTTAGCGCCGGCCTTGATGGCTTATCGTCGCTCCGACCCTATTCCGCAACGCTGGCGCTACGCCACCATTCTTCATGCCTTGGGCCCGCATCCTGGACCGATTCTGGCGGAAAATCCGCTCCTTCCCATCCTCGCTCACCAAGAGCCCTATCTGCTGGACGCCTTTATGTTCCGGGTCATTTCCGAGCGCAACCCAACCTTTGCGGATCCCCTCTGGAAGATGCTCGAAGAAAAAAAGTTCTCTGCGGTCATCCTCGGCAAAGATCCCAAGACCGCCTACGGCCGCTGGTGGTATGGTTCGGTGGAATTCGGCGGAAATTTCCTGTCCGTCCTCCAAAAAAACTATCGCCAAGTTCTTCACATTCCGGGCGATTTTGTATATCACACACAGGGCGAGACGGTTTATCTCCCGCGCCACCGCACCGCTCCTTAGAAATATTTCTGGTGAAAACGCCTCGTTTCACCGCAGACAGGCAACTTATCCTGGCAGGGCGCGTCTAACTTAAGTGAAGAGACAAATAATCAAGGGAGGTTTTATTCGACATGTGGGTTAAAAAAGTGAAATCTGCACTTGCCGTGACTGGCGCGATGTTGGTTCTTGCTGGTCTTTCATACGCCAGGTCTTACAAAATTGACGTGATCTATCCTGCCACCGTCGCTGGGACGACTCGTTTACACCCCGGAACCTACAAGCTGCGCTTGCTCTCGAACAACAGCCAGATGGCGTTTTTCAACCGCAACGGCCGCCGAGTGGCCAGCGTGCCGGTAACGGTGAAAAATGAGAGCCGAAAGAACCAATACACCGAGGTGGATTACAATAAACTGAGCGCAAACAACCATGCCATCACGGAAATCCGTCCGCGTGGGCAAAGTGAAGCCTTCGTGTTCCCCTCCTCAATTAAGGCCATGGCCGCCAACAAAAAAGCCTCTGCAGCCATGAAGGGAAATTCTAAGAGCTAAGCTAAATTCAACCGGCGAAAAAGAGCAGGCGCAAGGCCTGCTCTTTTTCTCTGCCAGCGCTCTCCTCGCTCACAGCCACGCCCTGACTTTGACGAAAGCTCGGCCTGCAGCGCGCGGCGCTCCTCAACCCTCCCCCGAGGCGTGTGGGAGGACAAGGACCTTCTCTCAAAAAATTGGCCTAATTAGGTGGCCAGCCGGTTGATACCGTCGAAGGCTGCGTTTTTGTAGCATTCCGCCAAGGTGGGATAATTGAACACGGTGTTCACAAAGTAGTCCACCTTACCGCCAAAACTCAGGACCGCCTGTCCGATGTGCACCAGTTCGCTCGCCCCTTCACCAATGATGTGCACCCCCAAGAGCTGCCGGGTCTCGAGGTGGAACACTAGCTTCAACAAGCCGGATAGGTCGCCGATAATTTGGCCTCGGGCGGTTTCCCGGTACGAAGCCTTCCCCACTTGGTAGGGAACATCCTGTGCGGTCAATTCCTCTTCGTTCTTCCCGACCATTGAGATTTCCGGAATGGTGTAGATGCCGTAAGGAAAGAACTCGCGGGCCGTCGTCGCGGGAACCCCGAAAGCATGGCACACCGCCAACCTTCCTTGCTCCATCGAGGTGGACGCCAGGCTCGGAAAGCCAATGACATCTCCGACCGCGTAAATGTGCGGAACCGCGGTTTGATAGTTTTCATTGACCTTCATTCGCCCGCGCCCGTCGGCGCTCAGGCCGGCGGCGGCGAGATTCAACGAATCGGTGGCTCCGGTGCGGCCAATGCTGTAAAGGGCCTTTTCCGTGACGATTTGCTTGCCACTTTCGAGCGATATGCGCACGGAGCCGCCGTGGTCGTTCTCCATCGGCTCGATTCCGCTGACTTTTTCTCCCAGCCACAACGTGACGCGATTCTCCCGCATGTGATAGCTCAGCGTGTCCACGATTTCCTCGTCCACAAACGGCAACAGCCGCCGCTCGCGCTCCACGAGCGTCACGCGAATGTCGAGCGTGGCGAAGATGCTGGCATATTCGCAGCCAATCACCCCACCGCCCACCACGGTCAGCGTGCGCGGCAGCCGGTCGAGTCCCAGGATGTCGTCGCTGGTAAAAATCCGTCGGCCGTCAAAAGGAATGTGGGGATCGCGCGTGGCGTGCGTCCCCGTTGCAATAACGATAACCGCCGCAGTCACTTCTCGGTAACCGCGCTGATCCACAAAATCCAGGCGCAGCGTGTGCCCATCCACGAAGGACGCCCCGGCGTTAAAAATTTCCACCCGATTCCGCAAAAGTTGCCGCCGTGCTACGTCAATCTCATGCTGGATCACATGCTGGGTGCGGAACAGCAAGTCTTGGATGGTGATGTCATGCTTGACCGCGTAAGACTCCCCGTAGAGCGACCGCTCGCGGTAGCCGGAAAGATAGAGCACCGCCTCGCGCAAGGTTTTACTGGGGATGGTCCCCAGATTGATGCACACCCCGCCTACCACCGTCTTGCGCTCGACAATAGCCACGCGCTTGCCGAGCTTCGCGGCTTGGATGGCGGCGTGGTGCCCACCAGGGCCGGAGCCGATCACCAGAATGTCGTAATCGTATTCTGCCATCCCTTTCCTCTTCGCGCGGCGCCATTCCTTTGTGGAATACCGGCCGCTCGCCGCACGCTTGGCTACGAGTGTTCTCGACTGAGGCCCAGGCTAGGCCACAAGGCGTCAATCTTCTCTTTGACTCGGGGATCCATCACAATTTCGTTTGGCCAAGGCCGCGCAAATCCTTCGCCTGGCCATTTGCGCGTGGCATCCACCCCCATCTTCGACCCATAGCAGGGCAAGCGCGAAGCGTGCTCGAGCTGATCCACCGGCCCCAGCACAAATTGAATGTCGCGCTCGGGGTCAATGTGATTGAGGGCCTTCCACGCCACCTCGCGCAGATTGTGAACGTCCACGTCCTCGTCCACCACCACGATGCACTTGGTGAACATGGACCCCGGCAGGCCCCAAATGGCGTTCATGACCCGCCGCGCCTGCCCCGGATAGCTTTTGCGGATGGAGACAATCATCAGGTTGTGAAAAACGCCTTCCGCCGGCATGTGCATCTCCACCACTTCGGGAAGCTGTTGCCGCATCAGCGGCAAAAAAAGCCGCTCGACGGCATAACCCATCCAATAATCTTCCATGGGTGGCGGCCCCACGATGGTCGAAACGTAAATCGGATTTTTGCGGTGCGTGACGCAGGTGAGGTGAAATGCCGGAAATTGGTCCTCAAGCGAATAATACCCCGTGTGGTCGCCGAAGGGACCCTCCGTGCGGACGTCATCCAGGTCCACGTACCCTTCGAGCACAATTTCCGCCTGCGCCGGAACCTCCAGCTTCACCGTTTCGCAAGCCACCAATTCCACCGGCTGCCGCCTCAGAAATCCCGCGAAAAGGAATTCATCCACTTCCGCCGGAAGTGGCAGAATGCCGGCCAGCATGGTTGCCGGATCGCAACCAATCGCGACGGCCACTTCCATCCGCCGCTCCCCTCCTTGTCGCTCGAGCCAGCGGAAATGTTCCGCCCCGCCTTTGTGTACCTGCCAGTGCATGGCGGTGGTTCGCTCGTCATAGACCTGCATGCGATAGCAGCCGACGTTGCGCCGTCCGGTTTTCGGGCTCCGCGTAATCACCATCGGAAAGGTGATAAAACGTCCGGCGTCTTCCGGCCAACATTTCATCACGGGCAGGCGCCGCAGCGAAAAATCCTCGCGCTCGATGACTTCCTTCACCGGCCCGTGGCGGACCGTTTTGGGAAAGAACGATCCCACCTCCGCCAGCTTCGGCAGCATTCTCACCTTGTCCAACAAGCCTTCCGGCGCCGCCATCTCCAATAGCTCCGTGATGCGCCCCGCTGCCTCCTCCAGCGAAGCCACTTCCAAGGCTAATTCCATGCGGCGCCGCGTGCCGAGCATATTGATGAGCACAGGCATCGAGTAGTTCACCCCGTCGCGCGCTGAACACGGCGCTTCAAAGAACAGCGCCGGGCCGCCCGCTTTCGAAACGCGATCGGTAATCTCCGTGATTTCCAAATCCACATCCACGGCGGCGCGAATACGACGGAGCTCGCCTTCGCGCTCCAGGCGATTCATAAACGCTCTGAGATCCTGATAACCCACCTGTTGCCTCGGCAAAGAAATCTACGACCGTCCCTGCCTCGCCGAACCGCGCGGTCGAAAAAACGAAGGCTTTCGGCGCCGTCCCCGCCGGGCTTCGCTCAACCCGACCATCTCCTTCATGCTTGAGCCGCTGTTGAGGCCGTCGGCGCCGTCCCAGCGAGACGGTTAGAATTACAGATTGCGCGGAACAAATCAAGATTCGCCCAGACGGCACCCGTCAATTCCCACACATTTAAGATGGCCCATTCGGGATCCGTAAGGCATGGGTTTTGCATGACGCTCGTGGCCGAGTTGCCACGCCGCGCGAACATAGAAAAATCGGGTCGGTAAACCGCAGAGGGATTCGGCTACTCGCCGAGGATTTGAATCAAGCAAGTTCTTTCGAGCGGGCCGTCGTACTCCATAAAATAAATGGTCTGGCGAGAGCCGCGGGCCATCTTCCCGTTTTCGATCGGAAAGCTGCAACTAATGCCGCCCACCACGCTCTTCAGGTGCGCGTCCGCATTGAAGCCCAAGCGACCGTCATAGTCCAGATAACGTCGGTGGTGATAATCCTCGCTTTCCGGAAACAGGCGCGCCAGGTGAGTGAGGATATCCTGCTCCAGGCACGGAATACCTTCGGTCACCACCAAACCCGATGACGTGTGCGTGGTCATCACGTGGACCAAACCGTTTTGCACACCGCTTTGGGCAATGGCCTCTTCCACAAGGGCCGTGATGTTGATGGCTTCCTCGGAACGACGGCTTTGAATTTTCAATCGCTCGAGTTTAATAATCATGGCGATGGCTCATGGCGGGCTAATGGCCCCGCGCCAAAAGGCGCTCGGCATTCACTCGCAAAATTTTGTTGAGGCAACCTTCCGTCAGCGGCAGGGCCCGTAGCGCTCGCACCATGTTCTTGATTTCGACCCGCGGATAATTGGACCCAAAGACAATCTGATTCGCCAGCGTCCGCTCCACCAGCGTGATTGGAATTTGACGGGTGAAGACAAATTCGAAAAACTCCTTCGGACTATCGTAGTAGAGGCAGGAGGTATCCAGAAAGACGTTGGGATATTTCATGGCCAACGCCACCGCTTCCCAAACCCACGGCCAGGCAAAATGCGCCAAAACAAAATTGAGCCGCGCGTAGCGCCGAATGGCGGACTCCAGGCGCAACGGGTGGCCGCGCTCGAGGGCCGACCCCGGCGCCCAGCTCAAACCCGTATGGATCAAAACGGGAATCTCGAGCGCTTCTGCGGCCTCATAAACGGCCCAAGCCTCCGGCCCGCCGGAATCAAAGTCCTGAAGCGCCGGGTCAAGTTTTAACCCCTCCAGATGAAGTGTCCGGACGGCGCGCTCGAGGTCCGACGGCGCGGTCTTGACGCCCGGGTCCACGCTCGCAAACCCAATCAGCCGAGGACTTTTGGCACACAGCTCCGCGATCTGCTCGTTGGTGCCCACATCCACCTGGCGCGCGCGGCGACAGGCTACCGGCAACAACACGGCCCGTTCGATGCCGGCAACGTCCATCTGCAGCAGAAAGGTTTCAAACGGCTGGAAATTGTTGCCGATATAAAACACCTCCCGTGCCGCCCGCTCAAAGCTCGGGTCCTGGGCTACCAGCTCGCGGATTAACACCGGATGGGTGTGAAAGTCAATCATGGCGTATTCCAGATTCGGCCTCGGCGCCAGGCGCCGGCCAGTGTTCCTCCATGAATTTTCGCAGATGGGCGCGGTCCCGGAAAGCCTCAGTGCCGCCGGCGCGGGTGACGGAAAGCGCTCCCGCCAGATTTCCGAAACGAAGCGACTTCTCCACATCCGCCCCGCGGAGGTATTGATAGATAAAACCCGCGTCGAAACTGTCCCCGGCGCCCACAGCGTCCATCACGGAAACGTTCAGCCCGGGAACCTGCCATTGCTTGCCGCCTTGCCGGGCCAAGGCTCCTTGGGAACCGAGCTTCACCACCACGAGAGCCGCTCGTTTGGCCAATCGCTCCGCAGCCTCGGAAACCTCTTCGGCGCCGGTCAGGCGCTTGGCCTCCCGCTCATTCACCAGAAGGATATCCACGAACTCCAGCAAGGGGGACAGATTGCCATCCCACGCATCTTCGGGGTCGTCATTGGTGTCGAGCGAGATGGTCAAGCCCGCCTGCTTCAGGCGACGAAACAATTCCAACATCCGAGGTCGCAGCGCGCGCTGCAAAAAGAAAGAGGCGAGGTGAAAATGCCTCGCCGAAAGCAGATAATCAAAATCAAGATCATCGTAACTCAGCTCGAAAATGGTCCCCGGATAGGTCAAAATCAAGCGATCCCTTTGTCGGGTCAGAATCACGGTCAGGCCGGTCCGCGCAGGCGCAGGCAAGCAGCGAACCCGGGAGGTGTCCACGCCGCTTTCATTCAACCATTCGCGTGCCGCTTCGCCCATTCGGTCCTGACCAATGCGTGAAATAAAGCCCACCCGGCTGCCGAGCACCGCCAAATTGTGCGCAAAAATGGCCGACGAGCTTCCCAAAGTGAACGCCATCTTTTTCGCCAAATGCTCCCGTTCCGGCTCCAGCGTTTCCGGCAAGCCATAGAAAATCAAATCCATGTTGAGTTCCCCGGCAATGACGACCTCGGGAGCGTGAAATTTATCACCCACCATTTTCTGCCCTCGCCCGAATGGCAAGTTCTGCCGTTGCTGCCGAGCTAGTCTTGCAAAATCACGGCACGGCTTAGGTTCGGCGGACGATCCGAGTTGATGCCCTTCTTGCGACCGGTAAAGAGTCCGAGTAGTTGGCCGGCGGGAATCGAGGCCACGGGCCTGGCAAATTCGGGGACATCGAGCCCCAGCTCCACCACAAAATCCGCCGCTGCACGGACCCGAGCCTCGGCCCGGTTCACCACCACCAGCGTCACGGCGCCTAAACTCTTCACTTCCTCCAGCAAGTCAATCTCACTCGAGAAGCCCGCCTCAGAAATAAAGAAGGTGACCAGGGTTCGCGGACTCACGATCGCCTTCGGCCCATGACGGAACTCCAGCGTATGGAAGCACTGCGCATAAGAGCATGACATTTCCTTCACCTTCAGCATGGCCTCATTGGCCACACCGTAGAAGGGCCCTTGCCCCAAAAAAACGTAGTCTTCGAAGTCATGAGTTGAGACAAAGTTCTCCACCCGCGCCGGTAATTCCAAGAGCAATTTCTCGATGGGGGCCGGAAGCTCTTTCAGTGCTTGCTGGAAGGCCGTGTTCCCCGCCCATCCCGCCGCCAAATATTGCAGGGCCAGGACCATCGAGGTAAACGAGCGCGTCATCACCATGCTCTTTTCATCAGCCGGCGGCAACACCACCGTCAGACCGGACAGGCCTTCGAGCGCCTGTCCCGCCACACAACTGATGGCGACGGGTTGAACGTGACGGCCATGGTTGAAATATTCCGCCGCCTTCAAAACCTCCGACGTCCTCCCAGAACGGGAAATGAGAATCGGGCGGCTGGAATCCGAAATTGGCAACGCCATCTCCGGGAAGAGCAAAATCTCCGAGGCCGGCAGCGCCTGAGTTCGCTCCCGAGTTAGCGCTCGCCAGGAGTCCGCGGCGACCATGGCGGCGTAATAGCTTGAGCCGCAGCCAATCATCATCCACTCTGAGGTTTTGCCGCTGCCGCGTCGCATTTCGCCGACGTAATCTCTCGCCTCCAAAATCGCCAGGCATTCTCGCCAGCACGCCGGCTGAGAAAGGATTTCAGACAGTGTTACCGCGCCGGGTTGGTCAGGGTGAGGTGCCATCGAAATCGTTTTCCGCTCCCTTCCGCTACACTCTGCAAAATTTACACCACCGTTACGACAATGCCTGCCTGCTCCAGCTTCTCCCGATCAGGTCGTGGGACCCCTGAATCGGTAATCACCTGATCGGCGGCAGAGGTAGGGGCGATGAGACATAGGCTTCGACGCCCAAATTTACTGGAATCGCAAACCACTACGGTACGGTCTGCAGCCTCCACCATCAGGCGATTGACGCGCGCCTCTTGGGGATTGGGTGTGGTCATTCCAAATCCCACATCGAAGCCGTCCACACCGAGGAAAAGAATGTCCGGGCTGAGCTTGCCCAAGACCTCTTCTGCAAAAGGCCCCACTAGTGAAAAGGACTCCTTCCGCAGCCCGCCTCCCACCAGAATCACTTCCAGGTTGCTGCCCGCCAGTTCCGCAGCGATATTGAGAGCGTTGGTAATGATGGTCAAATTGCGGAACGTCCGCAAGACGCGGGCAATCATCGTGGTGGTGCTCCCCGAATCCAGTACCACCGACTGTCCTTCCTGAACCAGCTTCGCCGCTGCCTGCGCGATGCGCGCCTTTTCCCGGCGGTACAACTTCTCCTTTTCCGCCAAATTGCGATCTAGCAACGCCCCGTTTGGCACGGGCAGCGCCCCGCCGTGCGTCCGATGCACCAAGCCCCGGCCTTGAAGATCTTCCAAATCCAGACGAATGGTAACTTCGGAGGTCGAGAATCGCTTGGCCAAATCTTCCACCAAGACTTTCCCCTCCTCGTTAACGAGGTGAAGAATTTGGCGTCGCCTTTCTTCCGCCAGCATTCGACCCGTCCCGTTGCGGTCCCTTCCGGCCACCATAGCTTTCGTATTGTTTCATTTCCTTGTGATGGAAGCAAGAGCAAATTTTGCGTTTTTGAACCCTAAAAAGCAAAGGGGTGTCGCAGCAACGTTCCGGTTAAGGCAGTTCCATTTTTGTTTACAAGGTCAACGTTATGGGCAGGAAAAGTCATCACATTGCCTCTTTGGGCTTCGTTGTCGGCCTCTTCGAACCGGCAAGAGAAAAGTCTTGACATTGCGAATGTTACTTTGATATCCTTCGTTTGCTTGTTTTATGCTGCGGTTTCTGGCAGGGCGAATTGCGTTGGGTTATTGAAGCAAGCTGGCGAAAATAGCGTCGGGTAGGGTCACAATCTCCGCGAAAACATTGTCAAAGGCACCTCGGGGGGTGACCTGAGATGAAAAATCGGCACGGAGGAAGAGGTTATGCGTAAGCAAATAGAGGCGGCGAGGGGATGGATGAATCCAATTTTGTTGGTGAGTCTGTCCGTGGTGCTGCTTAGCGCAGTCCCAGCGGCGGCGCAGTTCACGACCGCAAGCTTGGGCGGGACAGTCACCGATCCTTCGGGCGCGGCGGTCCCCGGGGCGACGGTGACGGTGAAGAACACTGCCACGGGGGTTTCTCGTAGCGTCACCAGTGGCCCCTCCGGCAGATATCTCTTCCCTGCCCTGCCGGTCGGCACCTACAAGCTGACCGTCACCAAGGCGGGCTTTCAGACCTATGTCCAATCCGGCATTGTGCTCACCGTCAACGAGGCTGCGAGTCAGGCGGTGGTGCTGCGGGTCGGCTCCGTCACCCAGCGGGTCACCGTGACCGCCGGGGCGCCTCTGGTCACAACCCGCTCGGCCACGGTCGGGCAGTTGGTCAACCAGCAGAGCATCGTGGACTTGCCGTTAAACGGGCGCGAGGCTCAAAGCCTCGTCTTTCTGATTCCCGGGGCCAACAACGTGACCGACCAATATTGCGGCGTGGGTTGCGAGGGCGGCGCCTATCCCGGGGAACAGTACGCCAACGTCAACGGAGGCGGGCCGAACGGCGTCAGCTACCAATTGGACGGTACCGACAACAACGACACTTACATGAATACCAACCTCCCTTTCCCGAATCCCGACGCCATTCAAGAGTTCAACGTTCAAACTGGGAACATGAGCGCCGAGTATGGCAACGCCATCAGTGGGGTCGTGAACATCGTCACCAAATCCGGAACGAATCAGCTTCATGGCGATCTCTTTGATTTTGTCCGAAATTACATCTTCGATGCGCGGAACTTCTTTGCTCCGGCCAGAGATACGTTGAAGCAAAATCAGTTCGGCGGAACGCTCGGCGGACCCATCAAGAAAGACGAGCTCTTCTTCTTCGGCAGCTACCAGGGGACGCGCACACGCACCGCCCCGAACGGGCAGATTGCCTTCGTTCCGACGGCCGCTGAACGGCAGGGAGATTTCTCTTCCTACTGTTCGTCCTACGATTCTTCCGGCATGTGTACGCCCGCCGCGCTGGCGAACGGCGGCGTCCAGCTTACGGATCCCAGCACGGGCAACCCCTTTCCTTACAATAAGATTCCGACCGCCGACCTCTCAACACCCGCGTTGAATCTCCTAAAATATGTGCCTTTACCGAACGCCGGCGGCACCGAACTTAACTACCTGGGAGCGGCAACGGATAGTAACGAAAACCAGTTTCTCGGCAAGATAGATTTTTATCGTGGCAAAAACCATCTCAGCGGGCGCTATTTCTACACCAAATTCACGGAACCCGCCACGCCGATGGTGAATAACAACATCCTGACGCTCAATGCCAACGCCAACCAGGTGCGGGTGCAAACCGTTGCGCTGAATG